>JBOFTG010000071.1:0-16991 GCA_051651945.1 Fusobacteriaceae bacterium
ATTTTTCTCTGGTATAAATCACATATCTGAATATAACACTCAATTTCCCGATATCAAAGCAACACTTCGTGAATACCAAATTTATGGTTATAAGTGGTTGAGCTACCTTGTTGACAATAATCTAGGATGTTGTCTTGCCGATGATATGGGACTTGGAAAAACACTACAAGCTATAACACTTTTATCTTCAGTGCATATCGATTCAAAAGGTACAAGTCTTGTGGTTATGCCAAAAAGTTTGATTTATAACTGGGAAAATGAGATTAAAAAATTTAATCCAAAACTCAAATCTAATATCTATTACGGACCTAGTAGAGATCTCGATATACTAAAAGATTCTGATGTAGTTATCACAACTTACGGAACCGTTAGAAATGATATACAAAAACTACGTGAACATAATTTTAAACTTGTTATTTTAGATGAATCTCAAAACATAAAAAATATCAATGCTCAGACAACTAAGGCCATTATGCTTCTTAATGCTGAAAATCGTATAGCACTAAGTGGTACACCTATTGAAAATAATCTTACAGAACTATACTCTCTCTTCAGATTTTTAAATCCAAGTATGTTTGGATCTTTAGAAGAGTTCAACCATTACTATGCTAATCCTATTCAGAAAGAAAATGATAAGGACGCAATAGAAGAACTTCGTAAAAAAATCTATCCTCTCATTCTAAGAAGAATAAAAAAAGAGGTATTAAAAGACCTTCCTGAGAAAATAGAACAAACTGTATTTATCGAAATGAACAAAGAGCATAGAAAACTCTATGATGAGAGAAGAAACCACTATTATAACATGATTAACAGCAGTATTAAAGAGCAAGGTCTCGGAAAAAGTCAATTCTTTATATTCCAAGCATTAAATGAATTGCGTATGCTTACAAGTTGCCCGGAATCTAAAGCACCCGAAGTTATGTCTAGCAAACGTGAGATGCTTATCAACAATATATCTGATGCAGTCTCTAACGGACACAAAGTTCTTGTTTTTACTAATTATATCAATTCAATTGAAAATATTTGTGAAGACCTTAAAAAACGTAATATAAAACATCTATCAATGACTGGAGCTACAAAAAATCGTCAAGAACTTGTGGATAGATTTCAAAAAGATTCTAGTTATAAAGTTTTTGTTATGACACTTAAAACTGGAGGAGTAGGACTTAATCTTACATCTGCTGATACAATTTTCATCTATGATCCTTGGTGGAATAAAACTGTTGAAAATCAAGCTGTTGATAGAGCATACAGGCTCGGTCAAGATCGTACTGTTTTCTCATATAAGCTTATATTAAAAGATACTATTGAGGAAAAAATTCTAAAACTTCAAGAAATTAAAAGTGAATTGCTAGATAACTTAATCTCAGCAGATACAGCCTCTGTAAAGGCCCTTTCAGAAGAAGATATTAAATTTATCCTAGGAGGAGATTTGTAAATTATGAAAAATAAACAGCGATTCAGAGATGCTATTAATGACTTTTATACTAAAGAATCTCTTTTCAAACTTTTTAAACATTATTTTTTAGATTGGATTGCTGAGGGATATATAGGTAGTAACCTTGGTTTATTTGAAATATCTATGATAACAGAAAATAGTAATAAGCAAACTTTTATAGATCTTATCGATCAGATGTTCCGTAAAGATAATTTTCTTACTCTCTACGAAACATTTCCCGAAAATGTTAAAACTGTTATGAATCACATAGCTTGGGAAGGTAAATTTCCTATTAAAGGAAATCGTGATCTATATTTTAAAAAAGAAAATTCATACGATTTAACAAAAGATTTGAAGCCCGAATTTTCTTTTTTCCATTGTGAAAAGGACTCTCGTAAAGATGAGTATCTTGTACTAAACCATGACATATTAAGAGAACTACGAAAATTACTTCCAGAAAAACCTGGAATCTCAGCTATCCAACCAGTAGATAAAACTAATGCACATTTTGTCTCTAATGATGAGAAACTTTTCATGGAAAATATCAAAATGTTCTATGATTTCTATAAACAAGGTGGAGTTGTTCTTTCTAATAGTGGAAAAATTTTAAAAGAATCTAAAATAAGCATGAAAAAATACTGTAATATCGGTGAATATTACGAAAATACAAAAGATCTTCAACATCTTAAAACAGAAACTATCGGATTGTTTTTTCATCTAGTAGACGAAGATTTTATCTCTAGTGAAAATTTTCAGACATCAAACATCAAAGATCTTATACTAAACTTTATGAGTGGAAAAGTTGTAAAAAAAGAGAAGTTTCATTATAGTTTTTTATATATGAATTATCTTAAAGGTCTTAAAAACATCTGGAATTCAGAAGAACGATTGTCACAAGCTCTTGCTACAATAAATAAAATCATAAAAGAGTTTCCTGTAACAGCTATGTATGATCCTGTAATTAGTATAGATAATATTATTAAATCTATTGTTTATCGTGATCTTTTTATAGAAATTATCGATCTTAAAGATGCCTATGATTATATCTATATAAATGAAGCTAATTATGAAAGAACAAAAATAACAGGTTATGATAAATATCTTGATTATATTATTGTGCCTTTTATAAAATCTGTATTCTTTCTTTTAGGAGCTCTTGGAGCTGTGGAAGTTTACTATGATTGTCCATCTATGAACAACTCTCTCTACCTTAAAAATGGTCATCTTAGTAAATTTGATGGTCTTAAATATGTAAAACTTTCTGAACTTGGAAAATATATCTTTGGATTCACAGATGAGTATCAATTTAAAGAGTTAAAAGATGAAGGTGAAATCTATCTGGATGATGATAGACTTATCGTGACAATAATCGGAGAATCTCCTGCTAAATCTATGTTTTTTGAAAAAATTTCACAGAAGATAGCTCCTAACAAATTTAAGATAACTCGGGAAACGTTCCTAAAGGATATCTCGACAAGAGAGGAACTAGAAAATAGAATAGCTACTTTCCGTGAAAAAGTTAATGGTGATATTTTTAGCAACTGGACACAATTTTTTAATGAACTCCTCGAAAAAAGTCAAGCTGTTAATATGATTTCAGAATACACTATTCTTAAACTTAAAAATGATAAAGAACTTTTAAGTTGTATCACTAAAGACGACAAACTTAAATCTCTTGTTCTTAAAGCTGAAGATTATCATATCCTAGTTAAAAAAGATAATATGCCTAAAGTTATCCATATCTTCAAAGAGTATGGGTATAATATAGAGATTCCTGTCGTGAGTTAATATTGATTTTTAAAAAGAAATAGAATATAATTTATATAATCAAAAAAGGGAACTTCCGTTCCTTTTTTTTTTACAGGAGGTAATTTATGAATAAAAATTTCACACACCTGCACCTGCACAGTGAGTATAGCCTCCTGGATGGAGTGGGTAAAATTGATGAGTATTTAGATTGCTGTTTAAAACTTGGTATGAAATCTATGGCTCTTACTGATCATGGCAATATGTTTGGAGCTGTCGAATTTTATAAAAAAGCTTTTAAAAAAGGTATTAAACCTATAATCGGTATGGAAACTTATATTGTTCAAGATAGATTTTCAAAAGAGAGAGATGATGAAAATTTAGACAGAAGAAACTATCATCTTGTACTATTAGCAAAAGATGAAAACGGTTATAAAAATCTAATGAAACTATCATCTCTTGGGTATACAGAAGGTTTTTATTATAGACCACGAATAGATAAGAAAATTTTAAAAGAACATAGTGATGGCATTGTTGCACTTACCGCTTGTATGAACGGTGAAATACCCTATGCAATACTCCATAACTCATCCCAAACTGTTGTAGATAATTTAGTTAAAGAGTATCTCGATATTTTTGGAAGAGAAAACTTCTACTTAGAAATTCAAAGCAACGGTATAAAAGAACAAAAAAATCTCAATGAAAAACTTTTGACACTTGGAAAAAAATATAATATCAACCTTGTTGTTACAAATGATGTTCACTATATCCACAAGGGAGATCATGAACTTCAAGATATTGCTATCTGCATTCAAACAGGAGCTAAAGTTTCAGATGAAAAACGTATGAAAATTGAGACTCAAGAGCTTTATTTTAAAAGTCGTGAGCAGATGAATGATATCTCTCTTTTTTTTAGTTCTGACTATATCCTTGAAAATGATGAGGTATCACTCAAAAACGAACTCGAAAAAGCTCTTAATAACACTTTTAATATAAGTGAATTTTGTGATCTAGATATCAAATTTGGTGAGTTTAAATTCCCAAAATATCCAATTCCAAAAGAATATGGTTCGATAGAATCATTTCTTAGAGATAAAGTTTTTGACGGACTCTCACTCAGATATCCAGAAGGTTATTCTGAAGAGATTACTAAAAGAGCAGACTATGAGCTCTCTACAATAAATAGTATGGGATATGCTGAATATTTTATTGTTGTATGGGATTTTATAAAATATGCTCGTGAAAAAAATATACCTATAGGACCAGGTAGAGGTTCAGCTGCCGGAAGTCTTGTTTCCTATGCATTAAAAATTACAGATTTAGATCCTTTAGAATATGGATTAATCTTCGAAAGATTTCTTAATCCTGAGAGAATATCTATGCCGGATATTGATATTGATATCTGCCAAGAACGTAGACAAGAAGTTATAGCTTATGTAACTGAAAAATATGGAAATGACCGTGTAGCTCAGATTATAACTTTTGGACGTATGAAAGCTCGTTCGGCTGTTCGTGATATTGGAAGAGTTATGGGAACCTCTCTTTCTAAAATAGATAAACTTGCAAAACTCCTTATTCAAGATTCTATAAAATCCTCTATTTCATCTGTTCCCGAAGTAGCTGAAATCTATAATAGTGATCCTGAGATGCAAAAAATCTTAGATTTTGCCGTTCGGCTTGAAAATTCTGTCAGACATGCTTCTATACATGCAGCAGGTATTGTTATTACAGAAAATCCTCTTACAGATTATGTTCCTCTCTATTCAGATTCTCGTGGTGAGAATATCTCTACCCAATATCAGATGAAAGAACTAGAGGATCTTGGATTACTCAAAATGGATTTTTTAGGGCTCCGAAATCTCACGATACTCGAGAGAGCTATTCAGTTTGTAAAGACAAATCACAATATCAGTATCACATTAAACGAGATTCCTCTTAATAATAGTAGAGTTTACAAGATGCTCTCTTCTGGGGATTCTTCTGGAGTATTTCAGTTAGAATCTCAAGGTATTAGAAATCTTATGAAGAGATTAAAGCCAGAGCGTTTTAATGATATTATTGCTCTTCTAGCTCTCTATCGTCCTGGTCCTTTGGGTTCAGGAATGGTAGACAATTTCATAAATTGTAAAAATGGAATAGAGAAGATCAGATACCCGGATTCTACTCTAAAAGATGTTCTTCAAGAAACTTATGGAGTTATACTTTATCAAGAGCAAGTTATGAAAATTGCTCAAATTATGGCTGATTATACACTGGCTGAAGCTGATAATCTAAGACGTGCTATGGGAAAAAAAGATTTTGAGCTTATGGAAAATAACCGTCTTATGTTTATAGAACGTGCTCAAAAAAAAGGTTATTCCCAAGAAAAAGCAGAAGAGATTTTTTTTCTAATAGACAAATTTGCAGGTTATGGATTTAATAAATCCCACTCAGCTGCCTATGCATTAATAGCTTATTGGACAGCATATTTTAAAAATAATTATCCTTCTGAATATTATGCTGCAGTTATCTCTACACATGAAGATATTGATGATATCGGATTTTATATCGAGGATGCAAGAGCTCATGGAATAAAACTTTTAGCTCCTGATATAAATAGTCCAAGTTCAACTTTTGATGTTGTTGATGGCAAGATTCGACTCGCTATTCCGGGTGTCAAAAATATCGGAGCTGGATTTACTGAGAAACTTATTGAAGACCGAAAACAAAATGGCGAATACAATAGCTATGAGGATTTTGTTATTCGTGGAAAAAGATTTGGACTTACAAAAAAAATTCTCTATTCACTTATCGCATCTGGTAGCTTGGACTCTCTTTCTGGAAATAGAAAACAGAAGATGGAGAGTCTTGAGAAAGTTTTAGATTATGGTGAAAGAGTTAATCGTGAAGATGAGATTCAGCAGATGAATCTTTTCGGTGAAGCTAAAACTATTTTCCAAAGATTCCATCTTCCAGAAATTTCTGATTTTTCTATAGATGAAACAATCGGATTAGAAAAGGAGAATCTTGGATTTTATCTCTCAGCTCATCCACTTGATAACTATAGGTCTCTTATAACCATACTTAAAACCCCATCTATCTCACTGTTATTAAACGAAAAAGATGTGCATGGAGTAAAAACATGTGGTATAATTAAAGGCATTAAGAAGATTGTTACAAAAAAAGATGGCAAAATTATGGCCACATTTTTTTTAGAAGATTTTTCAGGAAAAATTTCAGTAACACTTTTCCCTAGAACTTATGAAGAATGCTTTCACTTCTTAGAAGAGGGTGCCTCTGTTTTTATAGAAGGAAGCCTTCAAACGGACTATTTTAACAATCAAGAAACTCAAAAACTTCTAGTAAAAAGTATTACTCCTCTGAACTTCTTAGATGAAAATCCAAAGCTCAGATGCTTTATTCTCATCAGTGAAGATGACAGAGATAAATTCAATAAATTAAAAACTATTCTAGAAAATCACCCTGGAAAAAATCCTGTTTCTTTTGCTATAAAAAAAGATGGCGAGAAAACAGTTAAAAATTCAAAGTTCAACATATCTATATCTTCAAAATTTATTCACGATATAGTCGAACTTATGGGGATTCAACAGATAGTTATTAAATAGGAGGATTATTAGCATGAACACTACTGTTACATCAGCCAACGAGCTAATGAAAATTTTAGAAAAAGAGAATCTTACTGAAATATCTTACGAAGAGAACGGTATTAAGATTCTACTTAAAAGAAACTTCAAATCTGAACAAAACTCTCTTCAAGTTGAAAAAAATATTTCAGTTAAAGCTCCTAAAGCAAAAAAAGAAAATTTTGTAGAGATTTTATCTTATGGAATAGGTATTTTCTATCCAAACAAGAAAAATGAGGAGTCTATCTTAATTCCAGGAGAGATTATAAACGAAGGAGACGAGATTGGGTATATTGTTGCTATGGGGATAAAAAATCCAGTTGTCTCTGAATTTACAGGAACAATAATAGAAGTTTTAGTTGAAGAGGGCGATATAGTCGATTTTACTAAACCTATCCTAAAACTGAAGAAATAACAATTTGGAGGAAAGATTATGTTTAAGAAAATTCTTATAGCAAATAGAGGAGAAATTGCTGTTAGAGTCATCAGAGCAGCTAAAGAGTTAGGAATAAAAACAGTTGCTGTATATTCAACAGCTGATAAAGAAAGTCTTCATGTCAAATTAGCTGATGAGGCAATCTGTATAGGAGGGGTTTCAAGTACAGATTCGTATCTGAAAATACCAAATATAATAGCTGCTGCAGAAGTTACAGGAGCTGATGCTATACACCCTGGATATGGATTTCTTTCTGAAAATGTAAAGTTTGCAGAAATTTGCCACCAACACAATATTAATTTTATAGGACCTCGACCTGAATGTATTACAAAAATGGGGGACAAAGCTACTGCAAGAGCTACTGCTATTGATAACAAAGTTCCTCTTACAAATGGTACTGGAATAATTGCAACACCTGATGAAGCTATTGAAGTTATCAATGAAAAAATAGGTTATCCTGTTATGGTTAAAGCTACTGCTGGTGGTGGTGGTAAAGGTATGAGATTAGCTAGAAACGATGATGAACTTCGTATCAACATGGTTGCAGCACAAACTGAAGCTGGAGCTGCATTTGGTAATCCAGATGTCTATGTTGAAAAATTTGTAGAAGATCCTCGTCATGTGGAAATTCAAATATTAGGTGACAAATTTGGTAATGTTATTCACCTTGGAGAGAGAGATTGTTCTATCCAAAGAAGACATCAAAAACTTATAGAAGAAGCTCCTGCTTTCTCTGTTCCTGCAAAAATAAGAAAAGAGATGGGAGAAGCTGCTGTTAGGCTAGCAAAATCTATCGGATATGATTCAGCAGGAACTATCGAATTTCTTGTGGACAAAGATAATAAATTTTATTTTATGGAGATGAACACAAGAATTCAAGTTGAGCATACTGTAACAGAGCTTGTAACAGGATTCGATATAATTAAACTTCAGATTAAGATAGCTGAAGGTGAAAGGCTCAATATAACTCAAGATGATGTCCAACTTTTTGGTCACGCAATAGAGTGTAGAATAAATGCTGAAGATCCATCACAGAACTTTATGCCTTCTCCAGGTGTTCTTACAAAATATATAACGCCAGGAGGAAACGGAGTTAGGATAGACTCCAATGCTTACCAAGGTTATGAAATTACACCTTTTTACGATTCTATGATAGCTAAACTAATTGTTCATGATATCAATAGAGAGACAGCTATTGCAAGGATGCAAAGAGCTCTTCAAGAGTTTATAATTGAGGGTGTAGAAACAACTATACCTTTTCATTTAGAAGTTTTAGAAAATGAAAAATTCCGTGCAGGAAAAACTTCTACAAAATTTTTAGAGGAAAACTTTAATAAATAATGTATTATAGTGTACGATTACTATTTTTATCTTTAATGGGAGGTTTATTAATATGAATGAACTAGGAAATGTTAGAATTGCTGATGATGTTGTAAAAACTATCGCTGCTAAAGCTGCTGCTGATGTAGATGGAGTTTATAAACTTGCTGGTGGGGTTGCTGATGAATTCAGCAAAATGTTAGGTAAAAAAAGACCTACTAACGGAGTTAAAGTTGAAGTTGGAGAAAAAGAGTGCAATATAGATGTATATATTATTGTAGAATATGGATATCATATTGGAGATGTTGCCACTGATGTCCAAAAATCTGTTCTAGAGGCTGTCTCTGGAATAACAGGA
Organism: Fusobacteriaceae bacterium; assembly: GCA_051651945.1. Taxonomy (GTDB): domain Bacteria; phylum Fusobacteriota; class Fusobacteriia; order Fusobacteriales; family Fusobacteriaceae; genus JAGNZR01. The sequence goes on from JBOFTG010000071.1 coordinate 8,922, forward strand.
CTTAAAGTTATTGAGATTAATGTTTTTGTTCAAGATATTAAAGTTGTTACTGAAGAAGATTCAGAACCTGAAACAACAGTTCTTTAATAAAAAATTTCTGAGGCGTTCTATACGCCTCTTACTCTTTTTTGTGAAGGTGGAAACAGATGAAAAAATTTATATTTTTTTTAGCATGGGTAGGAATTTTATTTCTATCTCTCACAGGGATTATATATGTTATCTATCCTGATTATATTTTAAGATTCAATCTCTCATCTTTTATGTTGAAAGCTATTATCTTAAACATCTCTCTTCTCTATCTTTTTATAGTCTTTATGAAACTCATGAGTAACTTTAAAAAAAATAGAGATTATGAGATTAAAACTCCTGAAGGAAAGGTAGCAATCTCTGAATCAGCAATAGCATCCATGACAAGAGAGGCAGTCTCTTATGATCAGGATATTTTCATAAAAAAAATTGTCTCTTCCAATAAACTCGGGAAGTTTAGACTCTCTCTTCACCTCGAAAGCTCCTCAGATATTAATCTATCTGAGAAAACATCTAGATTACAGTCTGTAATTAGAAGTTATTTTCAGAGTAAAGCTGGAATTGAGCTTGACAGTATTGAGTTAAAAGTAGTAAAATTATTAGATAAACATAGTTAGGAGGAAATATGCTTGAGGAGTTTATAACAGATTTTTTAGAAAACAGAAAGAGATATTTTAGGTGCATAATTGCCTTTATCTTAGCTCTTATCTTTGTGGAATATGGTTTCGTTAAAATGATCTTTATTCTTCTTGTATCTTTTTTAGGCTACGTAAGTGGTGCTCCTAATTTTGTAGGAACTTTAAAGAAACTTTATAATGAAAAAAATAACAATTAAACAGTTAATGAATGTGAGGGAAAATTATGAGTAGAAAAATAGCAAGACAAGAACTTTTCAAAATAGTTTTTGAAGCTGAGATGAACAACGTTCTTCCAAATACACTTTTAGAAGGATTTTTAAACAGAGAAGAGATTATATTATCTGCAAAAGGAAAAGAATTTTTAGTTGCTTATGTGGAGGGAATCTCTCTTCACAATGAAGAGCTTAACACTCTTATCAATGATAAAATGGAAGGGTGGAATCTTGATAGAATTGGAAGTGTAGAAAAAGCCCTTCTTAAATGTGCTGCCTATGAACTTAAATATGAGACAACTGGACATGAAATTATAGCCAACGAAGTTATCGAATTAGCTAAAATTTATGGAGATGAAAAGTCCCACGAGTTTATAAACGGTGTTTTAGCAAATATAATTAAGGGATAGGTGAGTTAGTGAATAATAATGATATTTTAAGAAGACTTAGATTTGCAATGGATATTCCAGATGTAAAAGTAGTAAAAATATTTGAGCTTGGAGGAAGAACTGTTACAATAGAGGAAGTTAAAAACATCCTAAAAAAAGATCACGAAGAAGATTATCTTGGTTGTAACAACCACATGCTTAAAGATTTTTTAAATGGTTTTATAATATTTAGAAGAGGTCCACTACAACTTAAACCTGGAGTTGCTCCTCAACCTGAAGAGGTATTTTTGAATAAAAATAATTCTAACAACAACAACCTTATACTTAAAAAATTAAGAATCGCTCTTGAGTACAAAAGTGATGATATGCTTAAAGTTTTTAAGCTTGGTGGAGTTGAACTTTCTGAATCTGAGCTTTCAGCACTTTTCAGAAAAAAAGATCACAAAAATTATAAAGAATGTGGAGATAAATTTATCAGAGTTTTCCTAAAAGGATTAGTTATGCTTTATAGAGGTTCTGATCTTTAATTCTTTATCTTATTTAAAAAGGGATAGATCGAATCTATCCCTTTTCTATTTTACAATACTAATGCTGAAGCTCCCATGACTCCTGCATCATTTCCAAGTTCACTTTGCTTTATCTTCAAACCTTTTAAAGTTATTGGAAGTGCATATTCTTTTAATTTCTCTTCAACTCTTTTTAAAAGTATATCTCCAGCTAAAGCAACTCCTCCACCCAAAATTATAACTTCTGGATTTATAAGGTTTAATACATTCCCAATTCCTAAAGCTATATAATCAGCTTCGTACTCTACTAAATCCAGTGCAAAAGCATCTCCCTCTTTTGCAGCATCAAAAACTGTCTTAGCTTCAATTTTTGAAATATCTCCCTCAACCATCTTATAGATAAGATTATTTTTATTTACAACTAATCTAGAGACGGTTTCTCTTATAAGACCTGTAGCAGATGCGTAAGCTTCCCAACAACCTTTCTGACCACATCCACAAAGCTTTCCATCTCTTTCTACCTTTATGTGTCCAACCTCTCCTCCAGCTCCTTTAAAACCAGAGATAAGATTGCCATCTACATATATCCCACCACCTATTCCTGTTCCGATAGCTATCGTTACACTTGATTCGCTTCCTCTTCCCGCTCCATATTTTGCTTCACCTAAAGCTATTACGTTGGCATCATTATCTAATTTCACTAGTTTTATTCCCGAAATCTCTCTCATAAGTTGGCTTGCATTTATTCCTGTTTGCCATGGAAAATTTGCAAAAAAACCTACAATTTCTTGATGTTCAACTGGTCCTGGAATTCCCATTCCTATACCCTCTATCTTTTCAGATTCTATTCCTAGCTCAAGAGCTAATTCTTTTATGCTATTCCATATTCTTGAAAAAGTTTTCTCTATCCCTTCTTCAGAAATAGTTTTTATTGAAGTGCTTCTAAGAAGTATTCCCTCTTCATTCAATATCCCTATTTTACTATTTGTTCCTCCTAAATCAACCCCCACAACATATCTCATATTTAGTATCCCCTTTTATTTTTTATTTTTAATTATATACATTTGATTATTTTTCATCCTTTTCATCTACAAGATGAACATCCATCTGTGGAAATGGTATAGTAATCCCTGCACGATCAAACGCTTCTTTTGCCATCTCTGTAGAATCAAAATGAACATTCCAATAGTCTTCATTTTTACACCATACTCTATACAAAATGTTTACAGAACTATTTCCAAGTTCTTTCACTCTAATAGTTTTTCCTACTGTATGAAGTATTTTATCGTGAGAATCAGCTATTGTATTTAATATATCAATCGCTTTACGAAAATCATCATTGTATGCTATCCCAAATAAAATTTCAACTCTTCTAACTTTATTGGCTGAGTAGTTAGTTATATGGTTCATAACTATACCACCATTGGGTACAAATACTTTTTTATTATCTATTGTATTTAGTTCTGTCGAAAATATAGAAATTGATTCTACCTCTCCTGTTTTATCTCCAACTTCAATAAAATCTCCTATCTTGTATGGTTTGAAAACTAAAATTATAACTCCACCTGAAAAATTCGCTAAAACATCTTTTATAGCAAATCCGGCTCCTACTCCTGCTGCTCCGAATACCGCGGCTATTGAAGTTTCATTTACTCCAAAAACTCTTAAAATTATCATGAATATTACAGCATATGAAGATACTTTAAACATCGATGCTATAAAAGCTATAAGTGATTTATCCATCTTTTTTTTATTTTCAAATTCAACTATCTTGCTTGCAATCTTATCTATTATTTTTTTAGAAATAATAAATATCAAAACTGCTATCACACTTCTGAATATCCCTTTAAAAATAAATTCTATTGCCAATCTCCCCACATCTTGGTTTTCAAAAAAATTTATGATCTCTGTAACTAATCCAATACTTTTTTCTGACTCCACCATATCTCCTCCGTTTTTTATATTTTTAAAGCTACTCTGCTTCTTGCTTATTATATTCCTGTTTTCAGATTGTATCAACTAAAAATCAGTTTTTTCTAAAAGAAAGTGCTTCTAGTATGTGCTTTTTTTCTATATTATCTGCAATCTCTAAATCCGCTATAGTTCTAGCTATTCTAATAACTTTATGAAAAGCTCTTGCTGTAAGCTTCAAGCTTTCACCAGCTATTTTTAGAAGCTCTCTACTATCATCATTTAAAAAACAGTATCTTTCCATCTCATTTGGAGTTATCTCACAATTTAATTTATTTTTTCCGTATCTTTCCATCTGAATTACTCTTGCTCTTTCAACTCTCATTCTTATAGTTTCAGAGTTTTCTCCATCAGGATACCGTTCTAAAAGTTTTTCTTGTTCCACTTTTTTTATCTCTACATACAGATCCATTCTATCAATTATTGGTCCTGAAAGTTTTTTTCTATACCGTTCTATCTCATGAGCACTACATCTACACTGATCTCCATCTTCAAAAAGTAATCCACAGTTACAAGGATTAGTTGCACCTATAAGAATAAATTTTGTAGGGAAATCTAAACGATACCCCGTTCTACTTACTGAAACTTTTCTATCTTCCAAAGGCTGTCTTAGACTCTCTATTACATCTTTAGAGAATTCAGACATCTCATCTAAAAACAAAACTCCATTATGTGCCATTGTTATTTCGCCTGGTTTAGGATTTCTTCCTCCTCCAATTATAGAAGTTATCGTTCCTGTATGATGTGGAGATCGAAAAGGTCTTTTTACAACCAGATGATTTTCTGAGTCCAGCTCGCCCATTATACTGTATATCCTACTAGATTCTATAATCTCTTCTAGATTCATCTTAGGTAATATAGTTTCTATCCTTCTTGCCAACATAGATTTACCAGAACCTGGAGAACCTGAAAGAAGAAGATTATGACCTCCTGCCGCAGATATCTCAAGAGCTCTTTTAGCATTTGCTTGCCCTATTATCTCGTTCATATCTATTGAAAAACTCTCATCTTTTTTTAAAATCTCCATATTTTCATGAGACTTTTTTACCTCTATCTCACCATCGCTAATTTCTCCACTCGATATAAAATGAAAAAAAGATTTTAAATTTTTAACACCTATCACATCGATTCCTGGAATAGCTCTAGCCTCTCTCAGATTTTCTAGTGGTACGACAATCCCTTTAATTCCTAATTCTTTTGCAAGTATTGCTCCTCCTATCACTCCCCTTATCCCTTTTACATCTCCATTGAGTGCCAACTCACCCATAATTATAAAATTTTCTACTATATTATCTCTATCTTTTATATATCCCATACCTATCCCTAGACCTGTGCTAATTGCAAGATCAAAATGAGACCCCACTTTTCTTATAGAAGCTGGTGAAAGGTTCACTGTTATTTTTTTAGGTGGCAACTGATAATCACTATTTCTCATAGCAGTTCTTACTCTCTCTCTACTCTCATATATTGTTGTGTCTCCCATACCTATAATATTCAAATTAGGAAGACCTGAACATATATCTATCTCCACTTCAACCAGATAATTTTCTATTCCTGTATAGCTTGTTCCCATCACTTTCAAATTCATTATCAGACTCCCTTTTCTTTATTTTTACTTATATACAGCATCGGTATATTTTTTCCTACTATTTGAATTTTTTTTAAAAAATATATTGACTTTTTCTGTATTTCGTAATATACTTAAAACATAAATGAAATGATTACAAATTTAAAAAACAATATGGATTTATATAGGAGGAATAATTATGAAAAAATATGTATGTAATGTTTGTGGGGAAGTTGTTCTTGAAGGTGTAGAAAAGTGTCCAGTATGTAAAGCTGGTTCTAGTAAATTTAAAATTTTAGAAGAATCTACTGATAGAGTTTGGGCTACTGAGCATGTAGTTGGAGAGGGTTTAGCTTGTGGAGATGAAGAAATAATCGCTGGTCTTAGAGCTAACTTCCAAGGTGAATGTACAGAAGTTGGAATGTACCTAGCTATGTCTAGAGTTGCTGATAGAGAAGGTTACCCTGAAGTTGCTGAAGCTTACAAAAGAATAGCTTTTGAAGAGGCTGAGCACGCTGCTAAGTTTGCTGAGTTATTAGGAGAGGTTATCTCTTCTTCTACTGCTGAAAACCTTACTATGAGAGTTGAAGCTGAGTATGGAGCTACTTCTGGAAAGTTTGATTTAGCTAAGAGAGCTAAGATGTTAGGATTTGATGCTATACACGATACAGTTCATGAAATGGCTAAAGATGAAGCTAGACATGGAAGAGCATTCCTTGGACTTCTTGAGAGACACTTCGGAAAGAAAAACTAATTTAATATAAGTAGTATAGGGAGTAGGCGACTACTCCTTTTCTTTTATAAATATTTTTAACTAAGGAGACTTATGAAAAATTTATTAGTACTATTTTTTTTATTAATTATTCAAACTATCTCTTTCACCCAAGAGAAAATTATTCGTGGAAAGCTTTCTAATGGACTTTCCTATTATATTATGGAAAATTCTAAACCTCAAAAAAGAGCTTCTCTTAATTTAGTTATCAAAAGTGGTTCTTTAAATGAAACCGAGAATCAAAGGGGTCTAGCTCATTTTCTAGAACATATGGCTTTTAATGGCACTTCAGAATATCCTAAAAATGATTTAGTTAACTATTTACAATCTTTAGGACTCTCTTTTGGTGGAGATCTCAATGCTCACACAGGATATGATGAAACTGTCTATAAACTTCAGATTCCTACTGATAGTGAAAATTCTCTTTCTGAAGGCGTCCATGTTTTGCGTCAATGGGCTACAGATATCACTCTTACTCCCCTTGATATTGAAAATGAAAAAAATATTATTATGGAAGAGTGGCGAACAGCTCAAGGTCTTACTGAAAGACTAGGAAAAATAAGAAGAAAAATGTTATTCGGTGATTCTATATTTTTCGAACGTTCCCCTATCGGTACTACAGAAACTATTTTAGGTGCTAACCAAACTCTTTTAAAAGATTATTATGAAAATTGGTATCATCCAGAACTTATGGCTGTTATAGCTGTGGGTGATTTTGATTCTGATAAAATAAAAAATATTATAGAAAAAGAGTTTTCATACGCTCCTAAGAAAAAAATTTCTATCAATAAAAACTATTCTCTTCCTGAAAATATTGAATCAATAAAAGTTTTTTCAGATCCTGAGCTTACATCTTCTACTTTAGAAATTTTTACTAAAGGAATCTATCTTCCTGGAGATAGTGATGCTAATCTGCTTCAAAATTTAAAATATCTTGTATTCTCTAATATTCTTAATTCAAGATTTTCAATTTTAGAAAAGAGAAAAGAAACTGGATTTTCAAAAGCTTACCACTATTACTATCCTTTTGTAAAAAATAGTTCTATTCAAGGAATCAAAGTTATTGCAAAAGAAAATAAAATATCTCAATCATTAAAAGAGGTTTTAGAAAATTTAAGATCTATGGCATCTTATCCCGTTTCTAAAGAGGAACTGTCTAGAGAGCTCGATGAAATTTCTATCTATCTAAAAAATCGTGAAATAAATAGAGATTCTATAGAAAACGAAAAATTCATATCAGAAATTAGAGATGAATTCCTCTTAGGAGATAAGTTTATCTCACCAAAAGATTCCTCTCTTATTTTTGAAAAGTTGAGAAAAGAGATTACACCCGAAGAGATTCTTAAAATAGCGAATAATTTTTATAAAGAAAAACTATCTATTTTAGCTTCTGTTCCAAAAAATGATAATCTTGATTTAATTGATAGTAATTCTTTAAACTCAGTTGTCAAAGAGGTTAAAAATTCTCAAGCTAAAAATCTTTTCCCTGTTAGCTCAAATATCTTTAAAAGTACAAAGCTCCAACCTGGAAAAATTTTGAAAAAAGAAGTTTTACAAGAATATACATCTTTCCAACTTTCAAATGGGATAGATGTACTTTATAAACAAACTGATTTTGATCGTGATAAAATAAATATGCTTCTTTTTAGAGAGGAAGGAAGCTCTGTTTTAAACTACAAGGATTATATAAACTCTCTTTTTATAGATGAACTTTTTGATAAATCTGGAGCTGGTGGACTCAATAAAGAGGAGTATGAACTTTTTTTAAAAGGAAAAAATTACTCTCTATCGTCATATATCTCTGATTATGATTATGGATTTCATATCTATTCTGATAAAGAAAATATATCTCTTGCATTGGATAATCTAACTACTCTTCTTAGTAATCAAAAATTTGATTCTGATATATTGGAAAATAGATTGAAGTGGAGTATAGAGAAATCAAAAAATCTTAAAAACTCTCCAAAATTAGTTTTTTCTGAAAAAAT
>JBOFTG010000072.1:0-1462 GCA_051651945.1 Fusobacteriaceae bacterium
CCCATAGGAGTATGACATCCACCGTCAAAAATTTTAGAAAACTCTCTTTCTATTAAGACAATTTCTTCTACCTCTGTATCATGAATCCCTTTTAAAATTTCTAAAATTTCAGAATCTCCCTCTCTACATTGAATATGAAGTGCTCCTTGAGCTGGTGCTGGCATCATCTCTTCAGCTTTGAAATATTGAGTTATATGATTTTCTAGTCCCACTCTTTTCAATCCAGCAGCAGCAAGAATAATTCCATCATATTCCCCATCCTCTAATTTTCTAAGTCTAGTATGAATATTACCTCTTAGATGTTTTATCTCTAAATCTGGTCTTAACTTTTCGATAGCTGATGTTCTTCTAAGAGAGCTAGTTCCAACTATAGATTTTTCTGGAAGTTCTTGTAAACTATTATATTTTTTAGATACAAATACATCTCTATTATCTTCTCTTTTAGGAATAGCTCCGCATATAAGTCCGTCTGGAGATATTATAGGCATATCTTTCATAGAGTGTACCGCTAAATCTATCTTTCTATCTAAAAGATCACGCTCTATCTCTTTAGTAAAAAAACTTTTAAGAGAGTTATTACTATTTTCCCAATTACTTACTAAATCTTTGTCACCACTTGTCATTATTACCTTTATCTCTATATTTAATTCTGGATTAAGTTTTTGTAGTTGCTCTTTTATCTTCTCACTTTGAGCAAGAGCTAGCAAACTTCCACGGCTACCTAAAACTATTTTTTTTCTCATATTATGCCAACTCCCTTTTATATTTAAACCATTTGGTTAAATTTTCCATCTGCTCTGTTAAGAGATATTCATATTCACAGATAAGATTTTCTCTATTTTCTAGATTTTCATAATAGATTCCCCAAACATCATCCAGATTATGAAGTTTTACATTCTCATAACTATCCAAACTCTCCTCAATATCTCTTGGAACTGCTAAATCTAAAAGAAGATAATCTTTATCTCTGTTCATACTTTGTGCAAACTCATCTTCTAAGATTATATAGTGAGGGGCTGAAGTTGCAGATATTATTATGTCATGCTCTATTGCAGAATCTATCTTTTCTTGAAAACTTATAGCTGATACTGGATACTCTTTTTGCATCTGCTCTGTTTTATGAGAACTTCTATTTGTTATGGTTATCCTCTCGCACTCCTCTTTTATTAGTAGTTTCATTATTGATTCTGAAAGTTCTCCCAATCCAAGAAGAAGAATTTTTTTATCCTTAAGTGAATCAATTTGAGATTTTATAAACCTTAAAGATATCCCCTCTAAAGAAAGTGCATTATGACATATCTGACTTCTATGACGAAACTTTTTTCCTAATTCTATCGCTTTATTAAAAATCACATTAATTAAGCCGGTAGATATCTTTTGTTCCATAGAATCTCCATGAGCTTTTTTAATCTGAGCCAATATCTGATCCTCACCTTTTATCACAGATTCAAACCCACATGTA
>JBOFTG010000073.1:0-3428 GCA_051651945.1 Fusobacteriaceae bacterium
ATACTAGAGATGGGAATATTGGGGGCAAGGTATAGTTTAGATAGTAAAAATCAGGGCCGATATAAACTTGAAGATAGAAAAGAGTTGGTAAAAAATTTTTTAGGAAATATGAAATTTCAACTTACAAAAGCTCAAAAAAAAGTAATAACCGATGTGTATAAGGAGCTATCTAATGGAAAGATAGCCAATCGTCTTATTCAAGGTGATGTAGGAAGTGGAAAAACAATAGTGTCGATGATACTTCTTTTATATATGGTAGAGAATGGATATCAAGGGGCTATAATGGCTCCAACAGAGATACTTGCTACACAACATTATTTGGGTAACTATGAAGATTTTGAAAAACTAGGAATAAAGATAGAACTTCTCACGGGAAGTCTTACAATCAAAAAAAAGCGAGAATTATTAGAGAAAATAAGGAATCATGAGATCGATATAGTGATAGGAACTCATGCACTTATCCAAGAGAGTGTAGAGTTTAGCAGATTGGGGCTTATTGTCATAGATGAGCAACATAGATTTGGTGTCGAGCAGAGAAAAGCGATAAGAGATAAGGGCGTTTTAGCAAATCTTATAGTAATGAGTGCCACACCTATCCCGAGATCTCTTGCTTTATCAATCTATGGGGACTTGGATGTATCTATAATAGATGAACTTCCACCTGGAAGAAAAGAGATAAAAACAAAGCATATTTCAGATGAAATTGATCAGATTAAAATGTATACGTTCATAAATAAAAAGATTTTAGAAGGAAGACAAGCTTATTTTATAGCTCCACTTATAGAAGAAAGTGAAAAATTAAGTTCAAAATCTGTTATGGAACTTGAAGATGAGGTGAGAAGAAAACTTCCACAATTTCGTGTTGGGATTCTTCATGGAAAGATGAGTGCTAAAGAGAAAGATGAGGTTATGCATCTTTTTAAAAACCATGAATTGGACATCATAATATCTACAACAGTTATAGAGGTAGGGGTGAATGTTCCTAACTCATCGATAATAGTTGTAAGTGATGCTGAAAGATTTGGATTGTCTTCTCTACATCAATTACGTGGACGTGTGGGTAGAGGTGAGCATCAGTCTTATTGCTTCCTTTTATCAAAATCAGAAAACGAGATTTCCAAGCTTCGTATGAAAGTTATGGAGTCTACTTGCGATGGATTCCGAATAGCAGAGGAAGACCTTAAACTCAGAAAACCTGGTGAGATATTTGGAACTCGTCAGAGTGGAGTTAGTGATCTTAAATTTATAGATATAGTTCATGATGTTAAAACCATAAAACTCATGAGAGATGAGTGTATTGAATATTTAAAGAGAAACAGAGGCGATATAATTGAAGAAGCCTTGAAAATTGATATTGAGAAAAAATTTGAGGTAACCCATTAGTTCTGCTAAATTAAACTATAAATATTCTATGAAATATGTTAAAATTAATTGAATTAAAAATTAAATATTGAAAGGTGATGAGATGAGATTTAGTAAATATTATATCAAAACATTAAAAGAAACTCCAAAAGAAGCGGAGGTAATAAGTCATCAGCTAATGATGAGATCGAGCATGATAAAAAAATTAGCAAGTGGAGTATACACATACTTACCATTAGGTCTTAAAGCTCTTAAAAAAGTAGAAAACATAGTGAGAGAAGAGATGGAAAGAGCAGGAGCTCAAGAGATTCTTATGCCAGTAATCCAACCAGCAGAGCTTTGGATGGAATCTGGAAGATGGGATACAATGGGACCAGAGATGTTCAGATTAAAAGATAGACACAACAGAGATTTTGTACTTGGACCAACACATGAAGAGGTTATAACTGATATAGTTAGAAATGATATATCTTCATATAAATCTCTGCCATTAAATCTTTTCCAAATTCAAAATAAATTTAGAGATGAGAGAAGACCAAGATTTGGACTTATGAGAGGAAGAGAGTTCCTGATGAAAGATGCATACTCTTTCCATGAAACAGCAGAATGTTTAGACGATGAATTTGAAAATATGAAAGCAGCATATATAAGAGTGTTTGAAAGATGTGGGCTGACTTTTAGACCTGTTGAAGCTGATTCGGGAGCGATAGGGGGAACTGGTTCTCAAGAGTTCCATGTGCTTGCAGAATCTGGTGAAGATGCGATAATTTACTGTGATTCATGTGATTATGCTGCAAATATAGAAACTGCAAACAGTAAAGTAGCTCATCTAGATAAAGAAGATATAAGAGAGGTTAGGTTAGAAGCAACACCAAATATCTCTAAAATAGAGGATGTAGTTAACTTCTTAAAAGTTCCTGTAGAAAAGACAGTAAAAGCTATGATGTATAAAGATATGGGAACAGATGAAATCGTTATGGCTCTTATCAGAGGAGACTTTGAAGTAAACGAAGTTAAACTTAAAAATAAGATTGGTGCAGTTGATGTAGTTTTACTTACAGATGAAGAATTAGAGAAAGCTGGACTTGTAAAAGGATATATAGGTCCTTTTGGTGGAAATCTAAAAGATATCAAGATAGTTGCAGACTCTACAGTTCTTGAGATTGTAAACCATACAGCTGGTGGAAATCAGATAGATACTCACTACATGGATATGAACTACGGAAGAGATTATTCAGCAGATATAGTTGCTGATATCAGAACTGTAAAAATTGGAGAGGAGTGTCCTAACTGTCACGGTCATCTTAAAGTTGCAAGAGGAATAGAGTGTGGACATATATTTAAATTAGGAACAAAATATTCTGAAGCTCTAAAAGCTACAGTATTAGATAGAAATGGAAAGAGCAAGACACTTGTTATGGGATGTTATGGAATAGGAGTTTCTAGAACTATGGCAGCTGCAATCGAGCAGAACTATGATGAAAATGGAATTATCTGGCCATCTGTAATAGCACCATTTGTGGTAGATGTAATTCCTGCTAATATCAAAGATGAGGTTCAAGTTGCTACAGCTGAAAAAATCTATACCTCTCTTACTGAAGAGAAAATAGATGTAATAATAGATGATAGAAATGAGAAACCAGGATTTAAATTTAAAGATGCAGATCTTTTAGGATTCCCATTCAAAGTTGTATGTGGAAAAAGAGCTGTTGAAGGTATTGTTGAAGTTAAGATAAGAAGAACCAATGAGACTTTGGAAGTTCCAGTAGAAAATGTTGTGGAAACTATAAAAGAGCTTATGAAAAAATATTAATATAAAGTTGAAAAGGAGAGGAGACAATTAATCTGCTCTCCTTTTTTGATATATCGAAGAGAATAGTTGATGAATTGTGAAAGAACTAATATTATTAAATGCAAGATTTTATTTAAAAACTTACAGCTTACAAACTTATAAAAAAATAAAAAAATGTTGACATTAAGAATTAAAAGAACTATAATAGGTCAAATAAAACCATTAAAAAACTAAAATCAAATAAAAACTTAAGTTTATTTTTGGTTTTAAAACG
>JBOFTG010000074.1:0-6629 GCA_051651945.1 Fusobacteriaceae bacterium
GCTCATCTATGGGAGAGACAAATCTTGCTGATCCACTTATAAGAAGATTATTAAAAGATAGAAAAGAAAAGATTCTTATCAGTGTATTCACAGATACTGGATATGAAAATGTAAAAACAAAATATAGTTTAGATTCAAGAGTGGAGATAATAAAATTTCCTTTAGATGATTATATTCTTGTGAAAAATTTCATAAAAAAGATAGATCTTAAGATGCTCTTAGTTGTCGAGACGGAGATATGGCCAAATCTAATTACAGAAGCTTCTAAAAAAGGCAAAGTTATATTTATAAATGGTAGAATATCAGATAAAAGTATAGATAGTTATAGAAAATTCAGATTTTTTCTAAATCCACTTTTCAAAAAAATAGATTACTTTTTTATGCAATCTCAAAATGACAGTGAGAGAATAATCTCTTTAGGTGCTACAGCTGAAAAAGTTGAAAATATTGGAAACCTCAAATTTTCTATAAACTTTGAAAATTATAGCGATAGAGAACTGGGTGAGATAAAAAATCTTATCTCTGCTGAGAAAAGAAAAATCTATATTTTTGGAAGTACAAGAGAGGAAGAAGAAAGTAAAATAATACAACATTTAAAAGATGGCAAAGAGGATAAACTTCTTGTTATTGTTCCAAGACATCTTCATAGAGTGGAAGAGATAGAGCGATTAGTTGAAGGTTATGGATTTAGTTACAATAAATTTTCAGATCTTTTGAAAAATGGAAAAGAAGTTAAAAAAGATATACTCATAGTGGATATGATGGGAGTTTTAAGAAAGTTTTATGCACTTGGAGATATTGTTTTTGTAGGTGGAACTCTTGTAGATGTGGGGGGGCACTCGCTTCTAGAACCACTCTTTTATGGTAAAACACCGATTTTTGGACCATATCTTAATAATGTGAAAGATATATCACGGGAGCTTTTAGATAGAGAGTTGGGTTATAAGATAAAAAAAGGCGACGAATTACCGATATTAGCCAGAGCCATCTTAGATTCAGGCGACAAAAAAGACGAAATTAGAAAACTTTTTAAAGAAAATTCAGATACATTAGAAAAAATAGTGGAAAAAATTAAGAAAATGATTTAAAATATAAATCGTGTTAACAAGTTAAGTTTGGAGGAAGCTATGGAGAGAAATTTAGATAACTTATGGCAACACTTTTTTAAATATCCAAGAAAGAATTATAATCCATACATCATAAAGATGTTGGATTATCCAAAATATCTTAGATTTGAAAAAGATTTTATAAATGCTATAAAAGGAAAATGGAATGAGCATTTCGGAAATAGTAATCCTCTATATTTAGAGATTGGTTCAGGGTCTGGAAACTTTACTAATGGTATGAGTGAAAGACACAAAGAGTGCAATTATCTTGCCCTAGAGCTAAGATTTAAGAGGCTTGTTATGTCAGCTGATAAAGCTGAGAGAAGAGATGCACAAAATATTATGTTCCTCAGAAGAAGAGCTGAGGAGATCTCTGAATTTATTGCAGAGAATGAACTGGATGGAGTATATATCAATTTTGCGGATCCTTGGGAGGAAAAACTCAAAAACAGAGTTATACAGCCACGTCTATTCAAGATGTTGGATGTCCTTCTAAAAAAAGGCGGAAAAGTATTTATTAAGACAGATCATGATGGTTATTATGCAGACATATTGGAGTTTGTTGCTGAGTTAGATGGCTATGAGATAGAGTATCATACACCTGACTTACATAACTCACCTAAAGTTGTAGATAACATCAGAACTGAATTTGAGGATTTGTTTTTATGCAAATTCAATAAAAACATCAATTATATTGAGATAATAAAGACTAAATAACCTAATTTTTTAAGGAGGAGTAAAATGGCAGGATATGTTGTAGTAGGAACACAGTGGGGAGACGAAGGAAAAGGAAAGATAATAGATGTTTTAGGGCACAAAGCAGATTACGTAGTTAGATTTCAAGGTGGAAATAATGCAGGTCACACAGTTGTAGTAAATGGAGAGAAATTTATACTTCATCTGTTACCTTCAGGAATGCTTCATGGAAATGGAAAATGTATAATAGGACCAGGAGTTGTAGTTGACCCTAAAGTTCTATTAAAAGAATTAGCTACATTAGAATCTAAAGGAGCTAAAACAGATCACCTTTTCATAAGTGACAGAGCTCACTTAATAATGCCTTACCATGTAATGTTAGATGGACTAAAAGAGGACGCTAGCGGAGACAGAAAGATAGGAACTACTAGACGTGGAATAGGACCATGTTATTCAGATAAAATTTCTAGATGTGGAATCAGAATGGTTGATCTTCTAGATATGGAACTTTTTGCAGAGAAGCTAAAGATAAACTTAGAAGAGAAAAATGTTGTTTTTGAAAAAATATACAATGTTCCTCACATGAGTTTTGATGAAGTATTCAATGAGTATAAAGGTTATGCAGAGATTTTAAAACATAGAATAATAGATTCAACACCAGAGATTCACGAAGCTTTAGCTCAAGATAAGTTTGTACTTTTTGAAGGAGCTCAAGCTATGATGCTAGATATAGACCACGGAACATATCCGTATGTAACATCATCATCTCCAACAGCTGGAGGAGTTACAGTAGGAGCTGGAGTTTCTCCTAGAAGTATAGATAGAATAATAGGAGTTATGAAAGCCTATACAACAAGAGTTGGAGAGGGACCTTTTGTAACAGAACTAAATGATGAAACTGGTGAAACTCTTAGAAGAGTAGGACATGAGTTCGGAGCAACTACTGGAAGACCTAGAAGATGTGGTTGGCTAGATCTTGTTGTAGGTAAATATGCTACAGACATAAACGGACTTACTGATATTGTTATAACTAAGATAGATTGTCTAAGTGGTTTAGATACGATAAAAATATGTACTGCTTATGAGATTGACGGGAAAATTTATAAATCTGTACCTGCTTCTACAGAATCTCTTGCAAGAGCGATACCTGTTTATGAAGAGTTACCAGGATGGACAGAAGATATAAGTAACATGAAAACTTATGATGAACTACCAGAAAATTGTAAAAAATATATTAAGAGAATGGAAGAGTTTTTAAATTGTGCTATAACTGTTGTTTCAGTTGGACCAGATAGAACTCAAAACATTTTCTTAGGAGAAATCTAAAAAAAATAAGCCTAGGAGACAAATTATGAGTTTGGACACAAAACATAAACTGATGGGAACTGAAGATATGACTAAACTCCTTATAAAATTCTCTCTTCCTGCAATTGTTGGAATGGTTGTAAATGCTCTTTATAATATTGTAGACAGAATTTACATAGGAAGAATAGAGGGAACTGGGCACTTTGACATAGCAGGCGTGGGATTATCCATGCCTGCTATGACTATATCATTCGCCATAGCACTTATGGTCGGGATGGGAGGGTCTACACTTATCTCTCTTAAATTAGGAGAGAAGAAAAAGGAGTTAGCCGAAAAATATCTTGGAAATGTTTTGGCTTTAGGAGCCCTATTATCAATACTTTTAACAATATTTACATTAGTTAATATCGATTGGGTAGTTAATTTTTTAGGAGCGAGTGAAAACACTTTCCGTTCTGCTAAAAGTTATCTATCGATAATTTCTTTAGGATTTGCATTTAGTGTTGTGGGATATTCTGCTAATGCTTCAATTCGTTCTGATGGAAGCCCAAAGATAGCGATGGGAACACTGTTGATAGGAGCGATATTAAATATTATTTTAGATCCCATCTTTATATTTGTTCTTAAATTTGGAGTTACTGGAGCAGCTATTGCAACTATAATATCTCAGTTTGCATCTATGGCATGGGCGGTATATTATTTTTGTAGTCCCAAAAGTGGAATGAAACTTTATTTTAAAAACATGAAACTAAATCTAGAGTATGCAAGCCACATAATGAAGCAGGGAATTGCACCATTTTTTCTTCAGCTAGCTTCGGGAATGGTTATATTTACACTGAATAACACGCTTAAAAATGTATCTGGAGATCTTGCAGTTGCTGCAATGACAATAGTTCAAGGAATTACAACATTTTTTACAATGCCAATATTTGGTGTAAATCAAGCAGTGCTTCCAACAGTTGGATATAATTATGGAGCCAAACTTTACAGTAGAGTTAAAGGGTTACTTTTTAGAGGGATAATAGGATCAACAATTTTTGCAATGATAGGTTTTTTATCTGTACAGTTTCTCTCTAAATATTTTGTATATATATTTACTGATAATCTTGAGGTAGTAGAGATAACGGCTAAGGGACTTAAAATATATACAGCGATGTTTCCTGTTGTAGGATTTCAAATAATTAGTTCAATATATTTCCAAGCTATAGGAAAACCTAAAGCGACTCTATTTCTTACTCTTTGTAGACAGGTAATATTTTTGATGCCATTAGTAGTTATCTTAGGAAACAGATATGGAGAGATTGGAGTTTGGATAGCCGCTCCAATAGCAGATTTTTTTGCTTTTGCAGTTACTTTTACAATGATAAAAAGAGAATTGAAAAATTTAGATTTAAAACACAATGAAATAAAAGGGAGTTAGAAATGATAGAGAAATTTTTAGAGTATGTAAAAATAGATACAACTTCAGATCCTAAAAGTAGCACATGTCCAAGTACTGCCATTCAGTTTAATCTTGCACATAAGATAATTGAAGATCTTAAGATACTAGGATTAGAAGAGATTGATTTAGATGATAATGGATATGTTATGGCAACACTTCCTGCAAATACAGAAAAAGAAATTCCTACAATTGGATTTATAGCTCACATGGATACAGCTCCATCTTATTCGGGAACAGGTGTAAATCCTAGAATAGTTGAAAATTATAATGGAGATGATATAGTTCTTAATAGAAATGAAAATATAGTTTTACATACTAAAGATTTTCCAGAAATAAAAAACTATATTGGTCAAGATATAATAGTTACAGATGGTCTTACACTTTTAGGTGCTGATAATAAAGCTGGAATAGTTGAAATAATTGAAGCTATGAGGGTTTTAAAGAATAATCCAGAGATTAAGCATGGTAAAATAAGAATAGGTTTTACACCGGATGAGGAGATAGGAAGAGGTGGAAACCTTTTTGATGTTGAAAAATTCGGAGCAAGTTTTGCTTACACAGTTGATGGTGGAGAAATCGGAGAGATAGAGTATGAGAATTTTAATGCAGCTTCTCTTAATATTAAGATAGTAGGAAGAGATATCCATCCAGGAGCTTCAAAAAATAAGATGATAAACTCTATGCTTCTAGGAATGGAATTTACATCTATGTTGCCAGTTTCTGAGAGACCTGAATACACAACTGGTTATGAGGGATTCTTTTTATTAAATAAAATAGATGGAGATGTTGAAAATTGCGAACTTAGCTTTATCATTCGTGATCACTCTAAAGAAAAGTTCGAAAATAAAAAACAGTTAGCAGAAAATGCTATCAAATTTCTTCAAAACAAATATCCGGATGCCCAGTTTCATATAGAGATAAAAGATAGCTATTTTAATATGAGAGAGAAAATTGAACCTGTATTTCATATAGTTGAACTGGCTAGAGAAGCCATGAAAGAGTTGGGAATAACTCCAAAAACAAACCCTGTAAGAGGTGGAACAGATGGAGCAAGACTTTCATATAAAGGTCTTCCTTGTCCTAATATTTTTACTGGTGGACATAACTTCCACGGTAAATTTGAATATTGTGTAGTACAATCTATGTATAAAGCTGTTGAGACTGTTGTTAAGATAGCTGAGCTAGTAGCTAAGAGATAGTAAAAAAAGAACCTGAAAAATTATCTATTTTTTAGGTTCTTTTTTATAATTAAAATATAATATTATTATTGATAAAAATATGTTATAATCTAGGGTAAGATTAAATTTTTAGGAGATGAAAATATGAGAAAAAACTTAGAACTTAAAGTTGAAACAGCTAATGAACTTATGAAGTTTTTAATAGAAAAACTTGATGGACAGAGTAGAAATAATATAAAAACACTTTTAGCACATGATCAGATAACTGTTAACGAGGATCATATAAGACAGTTCAACCACGAACTTAAAGTTGGGGATGTAGTAGGTGTAAATTTCACAGCTTCTCGTGAGATAAAAGTTAATAAAACTTCAAAAGGGATTAAAGTTATTTTTGAAGATAATGATATTGTAGCTATTGAAAAAGATTCTGGAATGCTTTCAATATCAACAGATAAAGAGAGAGAAAAAACAGCTTACTCAATGCTTAAAGATTATCTGAAAAATAAAAATCCACTTTCAAAAGTTTTTATAGTTCATAGATTGGATAGAGAAACTTCTGGAGTTATGATTTTTGCAAAATCCGAGGAAATCCAACAAAAACTTCAAGCTAATTGGAACGAATATGTAGTAGAGAGAAAATATGTTGCTTTAGTTGAGGGAACAGTTAAAAATGATGAGGGAGTTGTAAAATCTTACTTAAAAGAAAATTCAGCTTTTGTAACATACTCTTGTGATACAGATAAAGATGGAGGAAAGCTAGCTATAACTAATTACAAAGTTCTTAAAAGAGCTAAAGGAATGAGCATGCTAGAGTTCGATATAGAGACAGGAAGAAAAAATCAGATTAGAGTTCATATGAAAGATATAGGACACTCTATAGTTGGTGATAAAAAATATGGAGCT
>JBOFTG010000075.1:0-2177 GCA_051651945.1 Fusobacteriaceae bacterium
TTAAGTGAAGAAATTTTTGGACCTATACTTCCTATTTTAGGTTATGATCCAAATTCTCTTCAAAAAATATATGAAGATATAAAGAAAAAACCTAGACCTTTAGCTCTATACATTTTCAGAAAAAATAGTAGAAATCTTAATACTTATGGAGTTAACTCTGGTACTTTATGTATAA
Organism: Fusobacteriaceae bacterium; assembly: GCA_051651945.1. GTDB lineage: Bacteria > Fusobacteriota > Fusobacteriia > Fusobacteriales > Fusobacteriaceae > JAGNZR01. The sequence continues at coordinate 176 of JBOFTG010000075.1, forward strand.
ATGGAACTGTCTTACAAGTTGCAGATTCCTCACTTCCTTTTGGTGGAATTGGAGCTAGTGGTATGGGTAATTATCACGGAAAATACAGTTTTGACACTTTCACACATGAAAAATCGATTTTGGAGATGTCTAACCTAAAATTAGGTTTTTTTAGAAAAATCTCTAAATTCTAATCCCACAAACACTAGTTTTTTTAATATTTTTTTTACTTGATATCCTTATATTTTACAACATCATAACCTAGGAAAACCCCACCATCCCATCTTATTATAGGTGTTTTGAAAAGTATGGGGTTTTCCAAAAGAATTTCTTCTATATCATATACCATATATTTCAAATTTCTCTTTTCATACTCTTTTCCTTCACTATCTAAAAGCTCTTCTAAAGAGTAATATTTCTCAAAGTTTTCCAATTCTCTTTTAGAAGGTACTTTATCTAGCAAATCTATAAACTGTATCTTGATGTTTCTCTCCTTAAAATATCTCTGAGCTTTTTTAGTGTTGTTACAGCTCTTTTTCCCAAAAACTTGTATTATCATCTTCCACCCACTTTATTTCTAAAATTTTGTATTCTCTCTTTTTCTTTTTCTATTAAAGGTTTAGCAAAGGTAAATAATTTCTCTGCACTTTGCTCGCTTAATCCTATCATATACTCGGATTTTAAATCTTTTGTTATTATAATAGGAGGAATATCATTCTTAAGTAGAGAGTAGTTCATAACTAATCTGCCTGTTCTTCCATTACCATCATTGAATGGGTGAATTCTTTCAAACTCTATATGTTTTTCTAGAACTATTCTTATTTTCTCATCCTCAGAAATATTATTTTCCAATTGGTAATTCAAATTGCTAATCCATTGATACATCAGTATCGGAGTTTGCTCTGGAGGTGCAGTATCAAAATCAGCTCCAACTATAGCGTTGGATAAAGTTTTAAAGTTACCTCTGTTATGATCCAAGTGATCCATAAGCTGATTATTAATCTCTTTTATTACTGTAATTGATAAAGGATCATCATTATCTAAACAACTTATCATATATTCTATAGCCTGTTTATGATTTTCGATTTCATAAAACTCTCTTTTATTAAGAGTACCAGGTATTGTATTATGAAGAATTATAGATACTGTCTGACTTAAAGTTATTGTATTGCCTTCTATTGCTGAAGAGTGATGAGCTATTCTAACTAAAAAATCATCTAGATACTCTCCCGGTAAGTTCTTTAACATTTTTATTCTCCTTTGTTATTTTCTAATAATTATTATACCTTTTGCATCTTTGTGAAGTCAAGAGCTAATGAGAAAGCGATGTAAATATAAAAAAAGAGACAAGTTATTCAACTTATCCCTCTTCAACCAAACACTATTTTCTATCTTTTTCATATACCATCTCTATATGAGGTATATCATCTTCCAAGTAAATTTCAGAAACACTATTGAATCCAAGATTCTTATAAAAGTCCAGAAGATAAGCTTGACCACTTATTCTTATTTTTTTCTCATTCCACACCATTGTAATATGTTGCACTGCTTTTTGAATCAGTTCTTTCCCTAAACCTCTTCCTCTTGCTTTTTCAACGGTTAAAACTCTTCCTATTGAACTTTCATCATAAGATACTCCTGGTTTCAAAATTCGGGCATAAGCTATTATCTCCAAGTTTTCTCTAACTATAATATGTTCAGAAGTTAAATCCTTACCATCTGGATCAAGGTATGGACAGTTTTGCTCTACCACAAAAACCTCACTTCTAACTTTTAAAATTTCATAAAGTTCCATTGCACTAAGTTCTTCAAACTTTTTTATAACTATCTCCATATATCCTCCCACACAATCACTTCTTACATCTATAATATCATATTTTTGAAAATTATGGTATAATGAACGGATAATAAAAAATTTAAAGGAGAATATTTTGAGATATTTTATGCATAAAGGATTTGCAATAGATTATAAACTCGCAAAAAAGATAAGAAACTATTTTTCCCTTATCCCCACTCTGAAAAC
>JBOFTG010000076.1:0-2171 GCA_051651945.1 Fusobacteriaceae bacterium
AAAACTCTTTTCTAACATCCACATTTAAATATATCTTTCTAATAAGCCCTTCCATTACAATCTTCATTCTACTATTTTTTTCAAAAATAGAGATAAGATCTTCACCATTATCTAGATTATATTCATTGATCATATTTAGATATTCATCCCTTATTGGTCGGAGTGTTTCCACCATTTTTTTAGAACAATCGAGTTTTTTAGTTAGAATATCATCAAAATCGACAAAATCCTGCATCTGAATAACTCCTCCACGATTTATACCAACTGCATTCCATGTTGAAGTAACCGGTATCTTTCCATAATTTTTATGGCAGTAAAGAGCTGCAAACTGTGCCAGTCCTCCACCAAGAGAGTGACCTGTTATCCCAATGTTTTCTATCTTAACTTCAAGATTTTTAAGATGATAATCTACCACATAAGCTGCATCATTAAACTGTCTCGGTCGCTTTCCTATACCTAATGCAAAATTATTTTCTACAAAATCCTTATAAGCTTCTTCTATCGGATATGTTTCACTACCTCTATAAGCTATTATAACTTTCTCTTCCTTTTGAAAAGATACAGAATAAAATCCGCTTTTATCATTTTTATTAAATATAGATTTTGAAAGTGCTCTTCTATTTTCTATATTAAAAATTTTCCATCCAGCTAAATCATCTTTAAAAAATTCTAAAGTTATATCTAAATTTTCATTTTTCAATATATTCATATTTTCATTTTCATCAAGTTTTAAATCACGACTGCCAAGCACCTCAAGTATCTCTCTATCTAGATGCTTTTTTTCAAAATTCAGATAAGCTAACATGCTCATTATTAAAAATTCTCTTTCTGAAAGCCTCATCTTTATTCTCCCCTTCTAAAAACCAACTATTTTTAGAGCTATATATGTAACTCCCGAGCCAAGTAGTGCTCCTAGTATGGTTTCTTTTACTGTGTGTATCTTTCCTTCTACTCTCGATTGCATAACTAATATAAGAAGTATAAGTGATAAAAAGAAAACTTTAGAATCTCTAGTTAAAAAAGCAATAGCTGTAAAAGCTGAAGCACCAAGAGCACTGTGACCACTTGGAAGTCCACCTCTCAGATATGAACCTTTTTTATAATAAGATTTAATAAGTATTACGAGCACAACTATAATAACTAATATAAGCATTAAAGTATTTTGAAACGAATTTCTTAAATTAAAAAATAGATTATTCATATAAAAAGCTATTCTTCTTGAAAAAATTATATATCCCACAAAAATAGCATTGAGACCAGTTATAAAAACTGCTCCTGCCGCTATATCTTTAGCTCGTTTTGCCAGTGGATGGTACTCCTCTGTTACCATGTCCACAACAGCTTCTATTGAACTATTTAAAAGTTCAGCTACCCATACAAGTGTTATACATAATCCGAGAGCTATCATCTCATATCTTGATATATCTGAAAATATACAAATCATCATAGCAACTATAGTTATAAACGAATGAAACTTCATATGTCTTTCACTTCTTATAGCTTCAAATATTCCATCTATAGCATAATTAAAACTCTGAATAATATCATATTTTTCTCCAGTAATCTTATTATTCTTCATCGCAATCCCTACCATAACCAAATTTTGCTAGTATCTCTTCCTCTCTCTTTCTCATCTCCTCCTTCTCGTCAGATTCTAAATGGTCATATCCCATAAGATGAAGAAGTCCATGTGTCAATACATAGTAAAACTCTCTCGTTACTGTGTGATTATATTCTGAGGCTTGCTCTGCTACTCTATCTATTGAGATAACTATATCACCCAAAGTATCATATGGTCCTATCATAAAATCTTCAGTTTCGTGATAAGCAAAAGAGATTACATCTGTAGGAGAGTCTTTTCCTCTAAAATCTCTATTTATCTCTTGAATTCTATCATTGTCAACAACAGCTACCGAAATATAAACAGGTTTTTCTGGAGTAAATTCATCTCCAACTACCTCTTCTATATATTTTGATATTTTATCCTCATTTAAAAGTTTATCATATCCCTCTACCTCGACAGATAAATCTAATACTAACTCCATAATCTCCGTTACCAGATACCTATAAAACTCTATAAAAATTTTATTAAACTAATATAAAGTCAAAAGTATCATTCCTTTTTCATAGAATTCGATTTTGTCTCTATTTAGAGACTACTTTCGTTTGTA
>JBOFTG010000077.1:0-3165 GCA_051651945.1 Fusobacteriaceae bacterium
ATTTAAATGAGAAAGATTTATCTATTGAAAACGATTATATTGCATATTGGGTACAAAGTTCCCCAAGAATAGAGTATAACCATACATTGGAATTTGCCAAAAATCTTTGTGAAAAAACAGAAAAACCACTTTTTATATTTTTTATCTTAAATCCAAATTATCCGGAAGCCAAGAGAAGAAGTTATCAGTTTCTAATAGAGGGTGTTGCCGACTTCTCACAAAACTTAAAAAATCAAAATCTAAAGTTAAATGTATATTTAGGAGATCCTGAAAAAATAGCAACCGTAATAGCCAAAAATTCAGTTGCCATAATTACTGATAAAGGATACCTAAATTTCACTAGAGATTGTAATAAAAAAATAGCTGATGTGACATCACAATCTTTTTATGAGATCGAGTCAAATCTGATAGTTCCAGTTGAAGTGGCTACTGACCATGAAGAGTATGGAGCTTACACTATCCGAAAAAAAATAAATAGCAAGATCTCACAATTTATAGATAACCCTTATGATGATTTTATAGATGCTGAACATATAAAATCCTATAATGATAATTATGGAAAAATTATAGATTCTTTTGAAATGTTCCCTATTGAGAGTAGAGAAGCTGCAGACAATTTTATAAACTCTATCCCCGATGATAATTTTTATCCACTTCTGATAAAGAGTGGGGAATCTGAAGCAAAGAGATTATTAGATGATTTTATTGAAAACAAGTTAGATAGCTATCATCTCTATTCAAACAACCCTTTTCAAAATGTCCATTCGGGTCTAAGTCCGTTTTTACATTTTGGTCAGATATCTCCACACTATATCTATCTGAAAGTTTTAAACAGTGGAAAAAATAGTGAGGCTATAGATGGTTTTTTAGAGGAGCTCGTTGTTAGACGGGAACTAGCTTTTAACTTCTGTTACTTCAACAGCTATTATTCAGACTTCCGAAAAATTCTCCATCAGTGGTGTTATGATACTTTAGATAAACATAGTATTGATAAGAGAGAGTATCTCTACTCTCTTGATGAGTTGGAAAATTGGAAAACTCATGACAAATATTGGAATGAAGCTCAAAAATCACTTGTAACACTTGGGACTATGGATTCATACATGAGAATGTACTGGGCAAAAAAAATCTTAGAATGGAGCCCTGACCCTGAAACAGCATTTAACCATACTATCTATCTTAACAATAGATATTTTTTAGATGGAAGAGATCCAAACTCTTTTACAGGAGTGGCATGGTGTTATGGCAAACACGACAGAGCTTGGGGAGAACGTGAGATTTTTGGTAAGATAAGATATATGAATGAAAATGGACTTATTAAAAAAATGAAAAACACAAATAAAAGTATAGAGGAGTAAAGATGAGATTAGATAAATTTTTAGTAGAGTGTGGTATATGTAGCAGAAGAGAGACAAAAGATTTAGTGAAAGGTAAGATGGTATTTTTAAATGGAGCTCCTGCAAAAGCTGTAACTGAAAATATAGTTCTTGGACAAGATAAAGTTGAGTTCGAAGGAAAAACACTTGAATATAAAGAGTTTCGTTATTATGTAATGAATAAACGTGAGGGATATATCACAGCTGTTCAAGATTACCGTGATCCTACAGTTATGGATCTGCTTCCAGAATGGGTAAACCGTAAAGATCTTTTTCCAGTTGGAAGATTAGATAAAGATACTGTTGGACTTTTACTTTTTACAAATAATGGAAAACTAGCTCATGAGTTAATCTCACCTAGGAAACATGTGGATAAGATATATTATGTTGAACTAGAGAAAAAAATATCTGATAGAGATATGAAACTTTTAGAAGAGGGTGTAGATATCGGTGGATATATAACTAAACCAGCAAAAGCCGAAAGAGTTTCAGAAAACAAAATTTATCTTAACATTCAAGAGGGAAAATTCCACCAAGTCAAAAAAATGATGCATGCTGTATCTAATGATGTAACATATTTAAAGAGAGTTAAATTTGGAAATCTTGAACTTGGAAATATGGAGCTGGGATCAGTTAAAGAGATAGAGTTATCTGATATAATCAAAAAATAACATTTTCCATAAATAAACTTATAGGATTTTGGTGATGGCATGGATATAGTAGAGAGAGGGGAACATGGTGTAACCACATCTCGGAAAAAAAAGCGAAGTCGTGAAGAAAAAAAAGCGATATTTGATATCTACCGTAGCGAAAAGACAATTAAGGATTATCTTTTTTATCTGAAAGATTTTCTGAATTATGTCTACGAAGGTGATACCCCTATTGGTCAAGAGGAACTTATAAATCTTATGACCGAGATAGAGAAAGATGATATTGATGATTATCTTTTTCATCTTATAAATGAACGAAAACTAAAAAAGACATCGGTCAACAAGATAATCTCATCTCTGAAATCTCTTTATAGAGAGCTTGAAAAAAATGGAATTGAGAACCCTTTTAAGCATGTGCAACTTTTTAAGACGAGCCGTGATTTAGAAAATATCTTAAGATTGTCTTATGAGGATATAAAAACAATACTTGAAAAATATCCAGTAAGAGGTGACAAGAGTTATAGAAATTCACTTATTCTTCAGACCCTTTTTTATACAGGTATGAGAAGTAGCGAACTTTTAAATCTTCAGTTTAAACATCTTTTGAAACGTGATGGAGAGCACTATATAAAACTTGAAAAAACAAAAAGTGGAAAAGAACAGTATAAACCTATGCATGATTACTTGGTCGAAAAAATTGAAAGCTACAGATATTATGTAGAAAAGATGTATCAACTTTCAAAAGATGAGTTGGAGGAAATGTTTCTGTTTCCAAGTTCATTTGAAAAAAACAGTAAATTATCATACCGTGGACTATACTCTCTTATCCAAGAGATGGGGAAAATTATTGGAAAAGATATTAGCCCCCATAATGTTAGACATGCTATAGCAACAGAACTTTCACTTAATGGAGCTGACATTTTAGAGATTAGAGATTTCTTAGGACATGCCGATACAAGAGTAACAGAGATCTATATAAATGCAAAATCTATCTTAGAAAAAAGGGTATTAGATAAGATACCAGTACCTAAACTAGACTAATAGCATAATTCCACCCGAGGGTAATTTTCCATTGAAAATACCTCGGGTTTTCTATTATTACTCATAAATTATTCAGAATAATAATTATTACAATAATA
>JBOFTG010000078.1:0-4833 GCA_051651945.1 Fusobacteriaceae bacterium
GGTCTTCAACCTGGTTCTGCTTTTCACAATACTCCCAGTTCATCTTATCACTAGCCTTTTATATCATTTAAAAGTCTAGTAATTTTCATTGCATGTTCTATACTGTCGTCAATTTTAACACGAATCTCTGGAGTATATCTAAGAGATAACTCATCACAAAGTTTCTTTCTCATAAGTCCTTTTACAGCATTAAGAGATGCTTCCACAGCTTTTACATCAACACTTTGACCATTTAAATGCATAACTGTAAAGTATATATCAGCAAATTTCAGATCCTCTGTTACACGGATATGGTTTACCGATACAATAGCTTTTTTCAGTTGTGCATTTTTTATGTCCATCATTAGCATTGTAGATATTACTCTGCTTATCTCTTTTTCGATTCCTGCAAGTCTCTGTTTATTCATAAATGATCACACTCACATTTTATTTTTTAAGTTTTCTTTTAATCTCTTGCATGTAGAATGCCTCTACGATATCTCCTTCTTTGATATCGTTGAATCCTTCAACACCAAGTCCACACTCTTGACCAGCTACAACCTCTTTTGCATCATCTTTGAATCTCTTAAGAGTTGAAAGTTTTCCTTCATACATGATAACTCCATCTCTTATCATTCTGATAGATGAATCGTTTTTAACTTTTCCATCTACAACAACACATCCAGCTACGTTACCAGCACCAGTTACTTTAAACACTTTTTTAATCTCTATTCTTCCAACATATATCTCTTTGAATTCTGGATCTAGCATTCCTGTTAGAGCTTTTTCAATATCTTCTACGATATGGTAGATTATATTTGAAGTTCTAATCTCTACTCCACTCTTATCAGCAATTTTCATAGCTTTAGTTGTAGGTCTTACATGGAATCCTAATATAATAGCTTTTGATACTTCTGCTAGCATAACGTCACTCTCTGTTACAGCTCCTGCTGCACATTGAATTATGTTTACTGCAACCTCTTCAGTATTAAGCTTCATAAGTGTATCTCTAAGTGCATCAGCAGAACCTCTTGAATCAGCTCTTAGGATTAGGTTAAGTTCTTTAATTTTTTGGTTTTCAAACTCTTGTGATAGAGATTCAAGAGTAAGAGTTTTCTTACCTATCTCAGCAAGTCTTCTCTCTTTAGCTACTTGATCAACTATTCTTCTAGCATGTTGCTCATTTTGAATAACATATAGAACATCTCCAGCTGAAGGTACACTTGTAAATCCGATTATCTCAACCGGTTGTCCAACCTCTGCTTTTTCAACTCTTGCTCCACCATCGTTTATAAGAGCTCTAACTTTTCCTAGTGACTCGCCAGCAACAATAACATCTCCAACTTTAAGTCTTCCCTCTTGAACAAGAAGGTCAGCTATTGGTCCAACTTTTGGATCTAACTTCGACTCAAGTATAACTCCTTTAGCTCTCTTGTTGTAGTTCGCTTTAAGATCTAAAATCTCAGCTGTTAGAAGTATAGTTTCAAGAAGAGTATCTAAGTTAAGTTTCTGTTTAGCTGAAACTTCAACAAACTCAACATCTCCACCCCACTCAACTGAAACAAGTCCATGCTCCATAAGTTCCTGCTTTACTTTCATAGGGTTTGCACCCTCTTTATCTATCTTGTTTACAGCTATTATAATTGGCACATCTGCTGCTTTAGCATGGGCAATAGCCTCTATTGTCTGTGGCATAACTCCATCGTCTGCTGCAACAACAAGTATAGCTATATCTGTAACTTTTGCTCCTCTAGCTCTCATATCCGTGAAGGCCTCATGTCCAGGAGTATCGATGAAAGTAATTTTCTTTCCATCTTTAGTTATCTGGTAAGCTCCTATCTTCTGAGTTATTCCTCCATGCTCTCCTGAAGCTACATTAGCTTCTCTTAAAGCATCCAGAAGAGATGTTTTTCCATGATCTACGTGTCCCATTATTGTTATAACTGGAGCTCTCTCTTTAAGATCAGCTTCTCTATCTTCTATCTCTAGTGAGAACTTATCTCCAAACTCTATTACAACTTCTTCCTCTTTTTCAACTATAGCATCGTATTCCATAGCAAGCTCTTCTGCAAGTTGGAAAGAGATTTGGCTATTTATAGTAAGCATAGTTCCTTTAAGGAATAGGTTTTTAATAAGTTCAGCTGGCTTAATTCCTAGTAGTTTTGCAAAATCACCAAGAGCTATATCCCCTTGCATTTTGATTAACTTCATTCCACCCTCTTCAGTTACTGAATCTACTGGAGCTTCAGATTTTTTAACTGTAAAGTCAGCTCTTCTTCCTTTTTTCTTTTTATTTTTTCCTTTTTTACCAGAAAAATCATCACCATTCTCTTCAGCTTCTTTGGCTTGAGCGGCGATTCCTTTTTTGTCAGATTCAGAAGCATTACTTTCTAAATACTTTTCTATTCTCTCAACATCTTCATCTTTCATTCCACAAAGGTTTGATTTTACATCTACACCCATATCTTGTAAGAATGATAAAAATTCTTTGTTTCCTTTGTTGTATTTTTTCGCTAATTCATGTACCCTTACCTTCATCAATTTTTATACCTCCATAAACTTAGTTTACGAGTCCTCGGGCTATTTTCTTATCTCTTACAGCGATGACAGTTACCTCATTTTTAGAAAAAATCTCTCCCAATTGGGCTTTCGTTCCATAATAGATATAAGGTATGTTGTGTTCTTTGGCTTTTGCCAATATTTTGCCGTCATTTTTTTCGCTGATATCTTCGGCTATAACAATAAAATGAATATGTTCTATTTCATCAAATACCATATTTATACCAAAGGTTAGTGCCTGTGAGTTCCTCATTGCTTTTAATATATTCAAGTAATCTTTCTGCTCTTTTTTTAGCAGTCCCGACATTTTTGCAAGTTCTTCCATGCTGATTTTTATTTTTTTATGCTTGGATAATTTTTGTAAACACTCTTTTGTTTTACAAACATATTTTCCACGACATTGAGCTTTTTGATTTTCATCAAAAATCAATCTCTCTCCAACCTCTCCTAATCTGAAAAGTTCTTCTTTTTCTCTTTTTTCTTTACAAATAATACAGCTTCTTTCTGGAGAATTATGGTTACTCACCTTTATTCTCCTCAGCTTCCTCAGAAACTTTTATATCTACTCTCATACCTGTAAGTTTTGCAGCTAGTCTTGCATTTTGACCATTTTTTCCAATTGCAAGAGAAAGTTGAGATGGTGCTACTACAACTCTTGCTGTCATTCCATTATCAAGAACTTCAACAGATTCAACTTTAGCTGGGCTTAAAACAGCTGATACAAACTCTTGGATATTTTCTTTCCAGATAACTATATCAATTTTTTCTCCATTAAGCTCATTAACTACGTTTCTTATTCTTAGACCTTTTTGTCCTATACAAGCTCCAACAGTATCTATATTAGTATCATTTGAGTAAACTGCCACTTTAGCACGTGAACCAGCTTCTCTTGCTACAGCTTTTATAACAATAGCACCAGTTTCTATCTCAGGAATCTCAATTTCAAAAAGCTTTTTAAGAAGACCCTCATTTTTTCTAGAGATTACAACTTTAGGAAACTTATTTGTTTTTTCAACTTCTGAAACATAAACTTTTATTCTTTCTCCGACTCTATAAAGATCTCCTGGAGATTGCTCTGACATAGGTAAAGAAGCTTCTATTCCATCGAAATCTATATGAATATTTCTCTTCTCATCTATTCTTCTTATAACTCCAGTCATGATATCGTGTTGTTTATTTTTAAATCTATCAAAAATATTTTCTCTTTCTGCTTCTCTAACTTTTTGGATAACTATCTGTTTTCCATTTTGTATAGCATTTCTTTTGAAATCCTCACAGTTAACTTCAAGTTTGATTATATCACCAATTTTGATTCTCTTTTTCTCTTCAAGAGCATCTGTTAGAGATATTTCAAGAGCAGCATCATAAAGATCCACGTCTGCTACAACAGTTTTAACTTCAAATATCTTAACATCTCCGCTATCTCTGTTGATTTCAACTTCTACACGCTCTTCCTCACCAAAATTTTTCTTATATGCTGCTAAAAGAGCTTGTTCTACAGCGATTAAAAGACTCTCTTTGCTTATCCCCTTATCTTTTTCAAGCTCTGCTAGGGCTTCTAAAAATATTTTAGCATCTTTGTTTTTCAAAAAACTCAACCTCCCATATGTATACTATATTTTAATTATAAATTTAATTAATCTAAATCTTCAAAATCATAAACTATATTAGCTTTTCTGATCTCTTTTAGTGGAATCTCTAAAATTTCATCTTCATCTTTTAAACCTATGTTTAAGTGTATTACCTCATCTACTACATCAACTAACTCTCCAGTAAAATTCTTAGAATCATTTAGTTTATGCTTTAGTGCAACTTTTACAGTTTCACCTTTAAATCTTATAAAATCTGCAATCTTTTTAAGTGGTCTCTCTATTCCAGGAGAAGATATCTCTAAAAAGAATTTATCTGGTATAACTTTATCAACCTCTTCATCAATTTTGTGGCTCAGAGTTGCACACTGCTCTACAGATATATGACCATCTTCCTTCTCTATGAAAACTCTTAGATACCAGTAGCCTCCTTCTTGTGAATATTCAACATCTACAAGTTCCAGCCCCATCTCTTCAACAAACGGAAGAACTATTGCCTCAACTTTTTGAGCATAATCTACTTTTTGAAAATCAGACATAACTATCTTCACCTCTCTTAAATTTTCTAGCAAAAATCTTAATTAGTAAGAGAGAGTGGATAACATTATCCACTCTCCCCTTGTTTAAACTATTTTCAATAAAATTATAACACACTAGCAGTTAAAAATCAATTATTAATAGTTGTATTTTTGCTATCTCTCTTTTG
>JBOFTG010000079.1:0-4853 GCA_051651945.1 Fusobacteriaceae bacterium
ATTTGAATTTAGAATGCCAGGATCAAGTGCATCTGCGTCAACTCCAACTTTTATAATGAACACTATAATCGGAACTATATTTAAAGAGTATTCAGACTTCCTTTTAACTATTCCAAAAGAGAAGCTTAAGAAAAATATAGTTAAACTTATAAAAGAGAGATATGCTAAACATAAGAGAATAGTTTTTTCTGGAAATGGATATGAAGAAGCTTGGGTTATTGAAGCTGAAAAGAGAGGACTAGAAAATATAAAAAATACTGTAGCTGCTCTTCCTGTATACTTGGAAGAAAAAACTATTGAACTTTTTTCTAATGCAAATATACTTTCTAAAACTGAGTTAGAGTCTAGATATGTTGTTTATTGTGAAAGATATATCAAGCAGATAAATATTGAGGTTGGAACGGCTCTTAGAATGGTAAGAACAGAGATTTATCCTGTTTTAGTTGAATATGCATCAACAATTGCAAATTCTATCAACAGCATATCTTTGGCTCTAGGTAATAATGAGTTTATCTCTGCTGATAAAGAAAAATTGATAAGACTTCTTTCAACTAAAAATGATATTTCAAATTGCCTCTTACTAATTGACGATAAATATGATGAATTTACAAATATTGAACCACTATATGATAAAGCACTTTTCTTGGAGACTGAGATTGTTCCTCTTCTTGAAAAACTTAGATACTCTGTAGACAAAACAGAAAAATATGTTAAAAAATCTATGCTCGCTCTTCCTACTTACGAAGATTTACTTTTTAAATTATAAATAAAAAAAAGAAGATTTCACTTTATTTTGTGAATCTTCTTTTTTCATTATTACTTTAATATTGTAACAATTGAACTTCTTTTAAAAGTTATGTTTACACCTTTATCCACTCTTAGAACAATATACTCAGGTGATATTGAACTGATTGTACCTTTTATTCCTCCAGAAGTAAGAACCTCTGTTCCCTCTTTAAGAGAGTTTAAAAGCTCATCATGTTTTTTCTGCTTTTTCTTATTTGGAAGTATTAGTAAAAAATAGAAAACAGCAATCCAAACAGCAAATGTTAATACCATTCCACCATATTTTGCAATTAATTCGTTCATTATTTCCCCCTACAAATTTTATTTTCAGTTTATCCAAAGTAATTATATCATATTTTCTCTTTTTTTCAACAGAGTTTCTATTAACTACCTGTTATTCTTCAACCATATAACTTTTTGCAAGTTTAAGATCATTCCAAAAATCTTTGGCTACCTGCGAATTTTTCCCAGCTTCATTTCTAGATTTAAGAGCAAATCCAGGTGCATAAGTTGCTATTAACTTCATATCACCTGCTATAGATATTAGTTTTCCTTTCTCTTCTGCAAAATTAAAATCTCTACCTAGTATATAGCTTGCTACATCTGCTCCAAAAGCAACTATAATTTTAGGTTTTATTATTGAAATCTGCATTTTCAAATAATCTAAAAGTAATTCTTGATCCTCGTTGCTAAAAGTAAGAAGTTTATAATTAGATTTAGAGAGAGTTGTTAAGTAGAAATCCTCATCTTCAAGCTCAAGAAGATTTAAAAGTTTTTTCAAAAACTCTCCTGAAGACCCCTCTTTTGTCCTAAACTCTTCGTCCAGAAAAAGTTCAGATTCATCACCTATTAAAATCAGATCAGCTGTAAAATGATTTCCGGCTCCTATCATAGTTTTTTTGTCTTTTAGATGTTTTCCGATTGTTCCCACCTCAAAAATCATCTCTTCCCATAGAGATTCTATATCCATATCGCTCTCCTTTTATCTCTTATTTTCATATTAATACTCCCAAACTGAAGTTACCTCATTTTGTTTTGCTACCTCAAGGTCAACTTCTATTCCATCCCCTCTCAAATCATCTCTTACTGTTTCTATAGCCAGAGAGTATCTGTTGCTGTCTTTACTCACATGCACTAGAAAAACTTTTTTGAGACGCTCTGAGTATACATCTTTTATCAGTTTTGCTGAATCACTATTTGAAAGATGCCCGTTTCGTCCCTTTACTCTAGCTTTAAGATCCCATGGGTATTGTGATTCCATTAGCATATGATAATCATAGTTGCACTCTATCACCATTATATCAACATCTTTAAACTGCTCTTTAACGCTATTATCTACATATCCAATATCTGTAGCTATTGAAACTACTTTTCCACTAGAGGTCTCTATTCTATACCCCAAAGTTCTCTCTGCATCATGAAGAACATCGAAAGGAGTGATTAAAACACCATCTTTCATTTTGAACTTACCATCTATAAAGATTAAATTCTCAGATAATAATTTTCCAAATTTATGCTCTGCCATTCTATAACTTTTTTCTGCTATATATATTGGTATATTATATTTTCTAGAAACTATTCCAGCTCCAAGTATATGATCGCCATGTTCATGGGTAATCAATATTCCATCTATGTCCTCTAATTTCTCACCTATTTCAGACAATCTTTCCTCAATTTTTTTACAACTAAATCCTGCATCAACTAAAAGTTTTACCCCTTCAGCATCTATAAAAGTAAGATTTCCAGAACTCCCACTTCCAAGTATAGATATTCTCATATTTTCCCTCATCTCTCATTTTTCTATCTTAATTATATAGGATTTTCAAAAAAAAAACAATAGAGGCGAATCATTCGCCTCTATTTTTATTAAATTCCTGATTTCTCTAAAATTTCAATAAGTTCTTTTACAGTGTCTTTAAGATATGCTCCCTTAAAGTACTCCATCTTTATCTCTTGGAAATCTGAATGAGCTTTTACAGTTTCAGGTCTTTCGTGAAACTTACCTAAAAGTTCTCCCTCTTCATTTAAGATAAGGATAAGAGGTATTTTTATATTTTCTAATTCTAACATCGGTTTAAGAAATTTCTCTCCTCTTCCCTTTGTTATAACTCTCATATCAAAATTGTGGTTTATCTCACAAAACTTTCTTACAACTGAGCTATTTAGTTGCACATCAAAACACCATATCTCTCCAACTATCAAAAATTTTACAGTTCCAAATTTCTTAATTTTTTCTATCTGTTCGTCTGATAAAGATATTCTACTATAGTTTTTAGGAATTCTATCTCTCTCACTACGACTACCAGTTCCTACAAACATCTCGAAATTCATTCCTACATCATAAAATTCTCTTAGATTCATCTATCCTCCAAACAACTATTTTTTCATCATACCTTTTATTTTAGATACAAGTTCAGCGTTAGCAGTCATAAATTCTTCAACATCTCCAGTTATCTCTATAGTGTTGATAACATCTCCTTGCTTGATAAGGTTTACTACATCTTGATCAGCAGATGAAACTACCTCTCCAAATATTGTATGCTTGTTATTTAGCCAATCAGTTGGTATATGAGTTATAAAGAATTGTGAACCATTAGTTCCAGGTCCTGCATTTGCCATAGCTAGTATTCCAGGTTTTGTAAATTTGTAATCTCTGTTAAACTCGTCTTTGAAATCATAACCTGGTCCTCCTGAACCTGTTCCTGTAGGATCTCCTCCTTGGATCATGAAGTCAGCTATAACTCTATGAAACTTTATTCCATCATAGAATCCGTTTTTTGCAAGAGTTACCATATTTGTAACTGTCATTGGAGCTATCTCCGGGAAAAATTTAATATGGATATCTCCCTTTGTAGTTTTCATTATTGCACCTAAATTGATATTTGACATAATTTTTGCCTCCTGTGTTATTGTATTTTTATTATTAAGATTAAAAGGTTTTTGCCCTTTAATTTTTTGAGCTATTATATGAACTGAAATAATTATCATTAGTAAAATTATTATATTAGTCATTCTTTTCATCGTCTACCTTCCCGTACTGTTCTCCGAAAACTTTTTTAAGTTCATCTTGTGAGAGTGTTCCATAGATTTCATAATTCCATTTCTTTCCAATTCTCTCTTCCAATTCTTTCTCTCTTTTCTCTAGTTCAATAAGTTTTCCATCTAATGTTCTAAATTTTTCACGAAGAGGATGTAGTCTAAATATTATCTCTTCCTGCTCCTCCTGTTGAATGCTGTTACTAAGCTCAACATTTACAGCAAACTCCTCTTTTAAAACCTCGTCAGCTTCCTCTATATATCTATTTTTTCTTCTCTTTATCTCTGAAAGTTCATGTTGAAAAAGTTGTTTTACAGCACGTGACCCACTTTTTTCACCTAAATTTGAGCGTTTTTCCATTTTTCCAAGAATCATCTCTTTTGTAAATCCATTTTTTTCCATAATATCATTGAAAAGTTTTTCTAAAGAAAGGCTATCCTCTTCAAATGCCATCCGGAACTCGTCACTCTCTAGTCCTAGATAAAGTTTCTCATATTTAGGCATAAAATCTCTTTCTAATATCTCTGCACCTGAAAGATCTCCCATCTCTCTTAAATTATCTATTCTACTCTTTCCTAGAGCCAATATTGCAAGTGATATCTCGCCTGCATAACTTTTAAATTCTTCTAGATTCATCTTATCTCTCCCCATGATACTGGTAGAAATAACATTTCAATCCACCGTTATAAAGTTTTCTATTTTTAGTTGCTTTTTTTCCAAAATATTCTTGAAACTCCTCATAAGAAGTTATAAGATACATAGACCATCTATTAAATCTCATTCTATATATATCTCCAAAAAGAGTATATAGTCTCTGCACAGATTCTTCGGACATCAGTCTATCACCATATGGTGGATTTGTTATTATAGCACCTTTTTTCTCATCAGCTTCCAATGTTAAAACATTTTTCACTTCGAAAACTATATCATCTTCAACTCCAGCTTTTTTTGCATTTTTTTCTGCAATTTGAATTGACTCTGCATCTATATCTGAACCATAAATTTTAACAGTTTTTTCATAATCTTCTTT
>JBOFTG010000080.1:0-1540 GCA_051651945.1 Fusobacteriaceae bacterium
AAAATAACGGAGTTATAGAGGGATTATCAGCAGATGCAGTAATAGAGACAACAGCTATTATAACATCTTCAGGAGCGATAGCCTTAAAAGGTGAGAGATTACCAAGTTCAGCTGAAGCAGAGGTAATTCTTTTGAAAACTTTTGAACAATTAACAATAGAAGCCGCAATAAATGCTGACTATGGAAAAGCTCTACAAGCTTTAACTATAAACCCTCTTGTTAAAAGTGGTACAATGACAAAAAAAGTTTTAGATATAGTTTTAAAAGAAAATGAGAAATACCTTTCTAGGTGGAAGGGATGATATTCTTAAAGATAGAAGAAGCAAGAGAAAGTTTTACAAAAAGCGAAAAAAAACTTGTAAACTATCTAGAAGGAAATAGCCATAAAATAGTCGATTACAACATAATGGAGCTTGCAGAAAAATCTGGAGTAAGTGCACCTTCAATAATAAGATTTTCTAGAAAAATAGGTTATAATGGTTTTATAGATATGAGGATATCTTTAGGAAAGCTTTCAAATAGAATAGGGAAATTAGATGAAAAAAGCAGTTCTCTAATTCAATTTTTCAGAAGTTCTCTTATGAATACTATTAATTTTTCCAATCAAAAAATGATTATAGATGGAGCTGATATTTTAAAATGCAGTGAGAAAATAGCTATTTTTGGTGGAGAGGGATCGGAAGAGATAGCTAGAGATTTTTATATAAATCTCCTAAATAAAAATATGAATGTAGTATGGGATAACTCTTTAGAAATTTTAGAAAAATTACTTAAAAAATTTACTGAGAAAGATTCAGTAGTTATATTTTCCCATCTAGGTGAAAATTTAGATACTGTAAAAATTCTGAGGAAATTATTGGAAAAAAAAGTTAAGATAATTTCAATAACAAAAGCTGAAAAAAATCTTACGGGATCTCTTTCAGATATAAATCTCTGTACAGATAATGCTGAGAAAGCATTTAAGATAAATCAGATAGCCTTATCAGAAGCTATAATAGAGCAGATATAATAAAAACCGCAGAAATATCTGCGGTTTTTTTTTGATGGCCTACTCCCATTCTATTGTAGCTGGCGGTTTTGAAGAGATATCATAAGTAAGTCTGTTGATACCTTTAACTTCATTTATAATTCTATTTGAAACTTTCTCAAGGAACTCATATGGAAGTCTTGACCAAGTAGCAGTCATGAAATCTATAGTGTCAGCTGATCTTAAAACAGCTGTATACTCATAAGTTCTTTCGTCACCCATAACTCCTACTGATTTAACAGGAAGAAGAACAACAAAAGCTTGGCTTACTTTTGCATAAAGTCCAGCAGATCTAAGTTCTCTAATGAATATATCATCAGCTTCTCTAAGAATATCAGCTTTCTCTTTATCTACATCACCGATGATTCTGATTCCAAGTCCTGGACCTGGGAACGGATGTCTATCAATCATATGATCAGGGATTCCAAGCTCTCTACCAACAGCTCTTACCTCATCTTTGAAAAGCTCTCTTAAAGGCTCTAGAAGTTTGAAACTCATATCTTCAGGAAGTCC
>JBOFTG010000081.1:0-7476 GCA_051651945.1 Fusobacteriaceae bacterium
TAAACTGTAAATCCTAGTTTTGTTTTAGCGTGGATCTCTGTAGACAAAGTCGATACTCCACAGACTACAGTAAGTGCCATAAGAAAAATTGATGATTTTTTCATATAAATCCCTCCTAGAATATATTTTGATTGTTTCTATTAAAATAATAACATAAAAAAAATATAAGTCAATATAAAAATGAAACATAATAAACTTAAAAAGTTTTAAAAGATTAAATAAAGTACATTAAAACAAAAAAGAGATGAACGAATCATCTCTTTTTTGAATAGTTAATCTAAATAGTAACCAATGTTAAATTGTATAAGCATATTTTTAGCTGATTGACTTGCAGTAGAGAGAAAAACTGATAGAGGACCAACAGGTGAATCATAAGAAACACCTAATTGAACTCCATGGATAAATGTTTTCCAAAGTCTATCTTTTTCGTCATCGAATTCCATCTTATTTTCTTTGAATGTACCTATATTATACTCTCCTTGAAAGAAAAATTTAGGTCTAAACTCATATTGAAATCCTAATTTTCCAATAAGAGCATGTTCTGTAAGTTTGCTTTGGTGATGATAACCAGCAAATGAAAACTCTGAACGTTTTAAATTATCACGAATCCCACCAACTTTTATAAATCTGTCTAAAAGAACAGAATCTCCATCAATGAATCCACCATTGAGACCAAAAAATAGTGTGAAATATCTATTAAGGGGGTGGTGTTGATCAAAGTTGTAGAGAAGTCCATTATAATTTATCTCGTCTGCATCATCTAAAAAAGTTCCGCCCCAAGTGTATGAGAGATTACCCTTAGAACCTTTATGAGGGTAATAACGATTATCAAGAGTATCATAGTTTATATTGAAGAAGAGGTCACCAAATTGTTTGTAATATTCAAAGTCCTCAAAAAGTCCACTTCCTGTTTCTAATTTCATCTGTGAAGAGTTAACGGAAATTCCATAAGCTAAGAAAGCTCTATTTCGTAACTGTGAAGAGACACCAATTTTAACGCTTGAATTATCAACGATATATTTAGCTTTCTTTTCATTTTTATCATTGAGAAGAAGAGGTGATTCTTCATATTCAACAGAGGAAAAAAATCCTATTTTATTAGTAATTCCATAATAATAGAGATTGGAAAGTTCTACACCAACATAATCACCAAATTTTATTCCGAGATTTGTAAGAGAACCTTTTTTTCCAGATTTTAAAATATTGGTACTAAGGGAAAAAGTTGTTCCATAGTCTGAACGATAATTACCACCAATAATAAGAGTGTTAGACGGATTGATTCCTACATCTAAAAGAACTTCACCTTTTAAAAAATCCAAAGTGTAATAGAGGTTTTCAACAATATCTAAAGAGTTTAATTTTCTGAAAATTTCTTCGATTTCTCTTTTGGTTAAATATGAGTTTTTAAATTCTGAAAAAGATTCTAAAAGAAGCTCTCTGTTTTTTTCAGAAAGAACCTTTGGATTTTTAAAAATAATCTGTTTAAAGAGAAAACTTTTTTCTTGAGTTTCTACAAGAGGTATCTCTGAAATTCTATTTATGAGATTTTCATTTTGAGGTATTGTTTCGAGTATGTCTTTCATTATTTTATCGGTAGCTTTCTCACCTGCTGTTACCAATTTTTCAACCTCTTTAAAATCAACAGGTGAAAAATCAGAGATATCAGGATTAATTACAAAAGTTGCCATTTTTTTTTGCTCAGGTGTAGAGTTAGAACTATAGAAAGCCAGTAGCTGATTAAAAATAGAAACGATATCGTGTTCTTGATTTTTAGAAAGTTCAATTCCAACATCACTACCTATTATAATATCGGCACCCATATCTAAAACATCTTGGACAGGAAAATTCCTTGCAATCATACCATCCACATATTGCTTTTCACCAATTCTAGCAGGAGTCATTAATGTAGGGATAGCAACACTCGCAGTAAGTGCTAGTGCTAAATCGCCATCTTTGAAAGCTATCCCGTTTCCAGTATCTAAATCAGTTGCTATTATTCTAAGGGGGATTGGTAATTTATCAAAATCTTTGATTCCTTCGACACGCCAAAGTAAATTTTTTAATTTCAGATACGTTATAGTGCTATTGTTAATACCTTTTGGTAAAGAAAAATTAAGCTTGTTATCATATTTAACAGAAAAAAGCTGAGAAGAGATTCCTAATTTCTGTTCTAATGGAAGTTCGTTTCGATCTTGTTTTGCATTTATAATCCCTTCAATATCAAGAGTGTAAACCAATTTTTCAATCTCATCTGGAGAGTAACCTACAGAGTATAAAGTCGCAATGACTGCACCCATGCTAGTGCCGGCAATATAGTCTATTTTGATTCCATTTTTCTCCAACTCTCGTAAAACTCCGATGTGTGCAAATCCTTTTGCACCACCACCACTAAGTACAACTCCTACTTTTTTTTGAACAAGAGAATTTAGAATTTTTTCTTTTTTTCTCAATTGTAATTCATAGAGCTTTAGTTGTAACTCTTTTATCTGAATTTGCATATTTTCAATCTCTAAATCTTCAGGAAGAGGGAGATTCGTTTTTGATAAAATAGGGATTGTAAAAAGAGAAAAAAACAGAAAAAGTCTAACTTTAGAAAATATATAGTTGAAATTCATAACCACCCCTTATAATTTATCTATTATGGAAAAGAATTCTGGAAATGTCTTGCTTACACAGTTAGGATCTTTTATAGTTATATTCTCTACTCTCATTCCAACTAAACCAAAACTCATAGCCATTCTATGATCATCGTAAGTTTCAATTTCTGCACCATTGTATATTTTTTGTGGAATAATAGTAAATCCATCTACATACTCGATAAATTTACCTCCAATTTTCTCGATTTCATTTTTTAGAGCTGAGATACGGTCTGTTTCTTTGATTCTCATATTTTCAACATTTCTAATTGTGGTAGGAGTATTGGCGAAAAGAGCTACAACAGCAAGTGTTTGTGCGATATCTGGAGCATCATTTAAATCTATATCGATACCTGAATAATTGGAAACTCCTTTAAGAGTAATCCATGTATCACCTTGGCTAATTATGCTTCCTCCAAGTCTGAGAAATATATCTAAAAAAATCTTATCGCCTTGCATGCTGTTACGGAAATAATTTTTTATTGTAATTGTTGAATCAGTGATAAGTGCCATGGCTATAAAATAGGAAGCTGAAGACATATCTCCCTCTATTAAATAAGAGTCAAGTTCATAATTTTTAGGAGGAATTTCAAAAAGTCTATTTGGTGAAGTCTCATAAATATTACCTCCAAAATCCCTTATCATTTGAATACTCATATCAACATATGGTCTTGAAACAATCTTGTTTTTAATTTTAATAAGTAATCCGTTTTCAAAATATGGTGCTGAAAGCATAAGAGATGATAGATACTGACTACTTTTATCACAGTCAATTGTAACTTTGTTATTTGGAGTTCCAGTGCTCGTTATGGTTATCGGTGGATAACCTATTTTTTCTAAATATTTTATCTCCGCTCCTAAATTTTGGAGAGAATCAGCCAAATCTTTGATAGGTCTCTGATTCATACGTGGGTTTCCAGTAAGGGTTATTATAGATTTTTTAGTTAAAAAGAAAGAGGCGATAAATCTCATAACAGTACCTGCATTTCCAGTGAAAATATCAACATTTTCAAAAGTTTTTAATGTTGTAGGAAGCAAAACAAGATTTTTTTTATTTTCACTAAAAGATATTCCATATCCTAATTTTTTTAATGCCTCTATCATAAAAATTGTATCATCGCTTAAAAGAAAATTTTTAAGAATTATCTTTCTATTTGAGAGGGCACCTAAAATAAGTGCACGATTACTAATAGATTTCGAACCAGGAATCTCAACTATAGCAGAGAATTTATTTTTAATATTCATAGTGTTGTGAACTCCCTTAATTATAATAGTTTTTTAATATTATATCAAAAAAAATATAGTATAGCAAAAATTATAATGAAAACTATTTAATTTTGATTTCCGGTGAAAATCATGGTATAATGCTAAAGATAAACAGGTGCCGAAAAAGTAGTAAGAGATGAAGAAATATCTGATGTTTTTTTATCCCTTATTATTTTTATTGGCACTCTGAAAATTATGATTATTCAGGAGGGATTTATGCTATTTAATGAGAAAAAACTTTCAATTGATTTAGGTGGAAGAGAGCTTACTGTATCTACAGGTAAGATTGCAAGACAATCAAATGGTGCAATAATGGCAACATATGGAGAAACAACTCTGCTTACAACTGTAAACAGAAGTAAAAATCCAAAAGTTGGAATAAATTTTTTCCCACTTACAGTGGAATATGTAGAAAAATTCTATGCAGCAGGAAAATTTCCTGGAGGATTTAATAAGAGAGAAAGTAGACCGGGAACTGATGCAATACTGACAGCTAGACTTATAGATAGACCTATAAGACCGATGTTTCCAGAAGGTTTCAAAAATGATGTTCAAATAGTTAATACAGCACTATCTTTTGATGGTAAAAATACAGCTAACCATATAGGTATAACACTATCTTCATTAGCTCTTATGATATCAGACCTTCCATTTATGGGACCAGTTGCAGGAGTTGTTGTAGGGTATAAAGATGGAGAATTCATACTTAACCCTACACCAGAGCAGTTAGCAGAGAGTGAACTTGACCTAACAGTAGCGGGAACAGAAGACGCAATTAATATGGTTGAAGCAGGAGCTCAAGAGCTTTCTGAAGAAATTATGCTAAAGGCTATGATGTTTGCTCATGAAAATATAAAAAAATTATGTCAGTTCCAAAAAGAATTTGCAGAAATTGCAGGAAAAGAGAAGATAGAATTTGTTTCACCTGAGCCATTAGCTTTAGTAAAAGATTTTATAGATGCTAAAGGAAAAGAGAAACTTATGGCAGCGGTTCTTACTGTTGGAAAACATGAGAGAGAAGATGCTATTGATGGTTTAGAAGAAATTTTATTCCTGGATTTTAAAACTGAAAATTATCCAGCAGAAGAAGAGGAAGTTCCAAGTGATATAGCTGGAGAATTTGCTCACTATTATCATGAACTTATGAAAAAACTTGTGAGAGAAGCGATACTTTATCACAAGCATAGAGTTGATGGAAGAGCTACAACAGAGATAAGAGAACTTTATGCTGAGACTGGAATACTTCCAATACCTCATGGATCAGCAATGTTTACAAGAGGAGAAACTCAGGCTATAGTTGTTGCGACTCTTGGAACAAAAGAAGATGAGCAGTTAGTTGATTCATTAGAAAAAGAATATTATAAAAAATTCTATCTACATTATAACTTCCCACCATACTCAGTTGGAGAAACTGGAAGAATGGGAGCTCCAGGAAGAAGAGAACTTGGACATGGAAGTCTTGCAGAAAGAGCACTAAGTTATGTTCTTCCCACTGTAGAAGATTTCCCTTATACAATCAGACTTGTGTCAGAGATAACTGAATCTAATGGTTCATCATCGCAAGCCTCAGTTTGTGGAGGTTCTCTAGCTCTTATGCATGCAGGAGTGCCAATCAAAGAGCATGTTGCAGGAATAGCTATGGGTCTAATAAAAGAGGGAGATGATTATGTAGTTCTCACAGATATAATGGGACTAGAAGATCATTTAGGAGATATGGACTTTAAAGTAGCTGGAACTAAAAAAGGTATCACAGTACTTCAGATGGATATGAAGATAACTGGAATAAATGAAGAAGTTTTAAAAATAGCTTTAGCTCAAGCTTTAATAGCTAGAATGCAGATACTTGAGGTTATGAACAATGCTATCCCTAATCCTAATGAGATGAAGGAGAATGTTCCAAGAATTCACCAAATGGTTATTCCTAAAGATAAAATCGCTGTTCTTATTGGACCAGGAGGAAAAAATATCAAAGGAATCATAGAGGCAACTGGAGCAACTGTAGATATTGATGATACAGGAAAAGTTATGGTATTTGCTCAAGGTCTTGAAACTTTAGATAAAACTGTTCAACTAATCAATAATTATGTTAAAGATGTAGAAGTTGGAGAGATATATAGTGGTAAAGTAGTTGGAATACAAAGTTTTGGTGCATTTATGGAGATACTTCCAGGTAAAGAGGGGCTTCTTCATGTGTCGGAAATTTCTAATGAAAGAGTAGCAAATGTAGAAGATGTTCTTAAAGTTGGAGATATTTTTGATGTTAAAGTTATCTCTACAGAAAAAGGGAAAATTAGCTTAAGTAAGAAAAAGATTTAATAGAGTATAAAAGGAGCAGAGATGAAATTAGCCATTGTGAGCTTAGGGTGTAGTAAAAACCTTGTAGATACTGAAAATTATATAGGGATGATAGTAAATAGAAAAGGAATGGAGTTAACAAATGAGATAGAAAATGCAGATGTAGCTCTTATAAATACATGTGGATTTATAGGTGATGCTAAAGAGGAGTCTATTCAAAATATTCTTGAAATTTCTCAATATAAAGAAACAGGAAATCTAAAAAAGATAATAGTGGCAGGTTGTCTTGCTCAGCGTTATGCTGAAGAGATACTTCAAGAGATGCCTGAAGTAGATGCTGTAATAGGAACTGGAGAAGTAGATAAAATAGAGGAAGTTTTAGATGAAATTTTAGCCGGGAAAAAAGTTATTAGAACCGAATCGATGGACTTCCTAATGTCTTCTGCTACTGAGAGAATTCTTACAACTAAACCTCATACAGCTTACGTAAAAATAGCAGAAGGATGTAATAGAAGATGTACTTATTGCATAATACCATTTCTTCGTGGAAATCTTAGAAGCAGATCAATTGAGGACATAGTAGAAGAAGTTAAAAATCTTGCTGCAGCAGGTGTTAAAGAGATAAACCTACTTGCTCAAGAGACAACAGAATATGGACTTGATAGATATAATAAAAAAGCTCTTCCAGATCTTTTAAGAGAACTTGTAAAAATAGATGGAATAGAGTGGATTAGATGCTACTACATGTTTCCTAACTCTTTAACTGAAGAGATGATAGAAGTTATAAAAACTGAACCTAAAGTCTGTAATTATTTTGATGTACCTATCCAACATATTTCTGGAAATATTTTGAGAAATATGGGAAGAGCAAAATCAGGAGATCAGATTAGAGGAGTTCTTTCTAAAATAAGAAAAGAGATACCAGATGCCACTATAAGAACTACTGTTATAGTAGGATTCCCAGGTGAAACAGAAGAAGATTTCGAAGAACTTAAAGATTTTATAAGTGAATTCAAATTTGATTATGCAGGAGTATTTAAATATTCTCGTGAAGAGGGAACAGTAGCTCATGAGATGGAAAATCAAGTGGACGAAGATATCAAGATGGAAAGATGGGTAGAGCTTACAAATCTTCAATCAAAGATAGCAGAAGAAAAAAATAGAACTCTAATAGGTAAGAAAATAAAAGTTATGATAGATGGAATTTCTTCTGAAAGTGAGTATATGCTTGAAGGAAGAACAGAGGGACAAGCTCTAGAGATAGATGGAAAAGTTCTTA
>JBOFTG010000082.1:0-6077 GCA_051651945.1 Fusobacteriaceae bacterium
TATAAACTTAGCTCCATATTTTTTTGCAACTTTCTCTGTATCATCTGTTGATCCACTATCAACAATTATTATTTCGTCAGCTAGATCTCTCAATGAAGCTAAAGTTCTATCTAGATTTTTTTCCTCATTAAAAGTCATCATCGCTACTGATAAGCTCATGATCTTCTCCTCCCTTTAATAATCTTCAAATTTTACCATTCTATAGGAGTTAATTTTTTTTCTATAAGATATCTATTGGTTTTTTCAAAATGATTGCATCCAAAAAAACCTCTACTTGCAGACAAGGGACTTGGATGAACACTTTCTAATATAAGATGGTTTGGGTTGCTTATAAGATGTTTTTTTGTTTTAGCAGAATTTCCCCACAATATAAAAACAACTGGCTCTTTTTTAGCTCCTATCTTTTTGATAACTTCATCAGTAAAATTTTCCCATCCTTTTTTTGCATGAGAATTAGGTTTTCCCTCTTCTACTGTAAGAACAGTATTAAGAAGGAATACTCCCTGCTTTACCCATCTCATAAGATTTCCAGATTTAGGTATCTCGTATGTTGGATATTCTAATTTTAACTCTTTAAATATATTTCTCAATGAAGGAGGGAGAAATATCCCCTCATTCACTGAGAATGCTATTCCATTCCCTTGATTTTCTCCATGGTAAGGATCTTGCCCTAAAATTACAACTTTTATATCTTTGAATTCTATATTTTTAAAAAGATTAAAAACTTCCTCTCTAGGGGGATATATTTTTTTCTCTTCATACTCTTTTTTCAAAAAATTTTCTAATTGATTAAAATATGGTGATTGAAGCTCATCCTTTAACAACTCTTTCCAATTAGCTTTCATAGTTATCACTCTTAATTCTTTCCATTTTTTGTACAGTTAGGAAAAAGTTCTGTCATTCCACATGCTGAACATGAAATTCTACATTCTGGTGTTAGAGCTACTTCTTCTGATTTTTTTAATTCTCTTTTTAGAAATTCTTTATTCACACCTATCTTAACTATATCCCAAGGAAGATCTCCTTCTATATCTCTAGTTCCTAGATAATAACTACCATCTATTCCTAAATCTTTCATAGCTTCTTCCCAAATTGTATAATTATCTCTATAGTCATCAAGTTTTGCTCCTTTTTTCCAAGCTAACTCAATTAATTCTCCTGTTTTTTCATCTCCTCTAGAGATCAATCCCTCTAAATAAGACTTTTTCATCGAATGAATTTTAAGAGTACAACCCTTCATTCCTTTAAAAAGATCACGAAGAAGTGCATGTTTATGTCTCATCTCTTCAAAATCCATCTGTTTATGCCATTGGAAAGGTGTATGTGGTTTAGGTACAAAATTTGATATACTTACTGTTATATTTATTCCTCTACTTATCTTTCTACACATAGTCGTTACTTTTTGAGCTAGTTCCTGAATACCTATTATATCTTCATCCTTTTCAAAAGGAAGCCCTATCATAAAATAAAATTTAAGACTTTTCCATCCAGCTTTTATAGCTCCTTCGGCAGTTTCCATAATCTCTTCTTCAGTTACACCTTTATTTATTATATCTCTCATTCTTTGAGAACCAGCTTCTGGAGCAAAGGTAAATCCAGTACGCTTTCCTCCACTAATCTCTACTGCTGTTCTCACAGAATCCATATTCATTCTAAGCGATGGAAGTGAAACAGAAATATTTTTATATTTAGTATTGCTTTTCAACTTACTTATCAGTTCGTTTATCTGTGAGTAATCACTACTGCTTAGAGATGAAAGTGAAACCTCTGAATATCCTGTTCCTTCTATCATTTTTTCAATAAGTTCTAGATTTTTTTCTAAAGATCTCTCTCTTAATGGTCTGTAAACAATTCCTGCCTGACAAAATCTGCATCCTCTTGTACATCCTCTTTGAATCTCTACAGATGCTCTGTCATGAACTATCTCCATAAAAGGTACTAACTGATTTTCGTAGTAAGCTGTCTCGTCAAAGTTTTTTACTATGGCTCTTTGAATTTTTTTCTTACCTTTATGAATAGATGGTATATAGATTCCTTCTATATCTTGAAGTTTAGCAAGTTTCTCTTTTCTAGAAAGATTTCTATTTTCAATAATAACTTTTGCCATTGCTGGCATTGAATCTTCTCCATCTCCAATAACTATAAAATCAAAAAATTTCTCAACAGGTGCAGGATTCATCATACATGTTCCTCCAGCCATTACAAGAGGATGAGTTTCATCTCTTTCATCTGATTTTATAGGAATTCCCCCAAGATTTAGTATATTCAAAACATTAGGATAACTCATCTCATAAGATAGAGAAAATCCTACCA
Source organism: Fusobacteriaceae bacterium (assembly GCA_051651945.1). Classification (GTDB taxonomy): domain Bacteria; phylum Fusobacteriota; class Fusobacteriia; order Fusobacteriales; family Fusobacteriaceae; genus JAGNZR01. The sequence goes on from JBOFTG010000082.1 coordinate 2,314, forward strand.
CATCAAAATCTTTCAACTCTCTCTTACTTTCTACTGAAAATGAAGGTATTCCATCTCTTACCATTATCTCTTCCATATCTGTTCCAGGTGCAAATCCTCTCTCTAAAGAGAAACCATCTACTCTATTTAGTATGCTATACAAAATTCTAAATCCAAGATTAGACATTCCAACTTCATATATATCTGGAAAAACTAAACACATATTTGCAAGAAAATCTTCTTTGTGTACACTATTTATCTCATTTCCTAAATATCTTGCAGGTTTTTCAACCTGAAGGAGGTACTTTTCTATATCTACTTTCATATTTCTCCTTTGTTATCTATCATCTAATTGTTGAAATCTTATCATCAATAGATTTTCTACTTTACTATGATGCTCTCTTATTTTTTCCGCTAAATCCATATCTAATTTCCTTAGCTTTTCATAACCTTTTTCAGTATGAGCAGAAGCTAGGCTATCTTTCCACAAAACTTTTTTTATTCTTCTATATAAACTGATATTATCTTTACCACAATCATGAAGAAGTGCTAATCTAATATATAGATCTCGATTTTCACATTTTTTTAAAATTTTATCCGATTGAACAAACTTCATAAGTCGATAGCTATGAATCTTGTCATATCTACTCATATTTTTAAAAATATTTAACTCTTCTTCCCTTAAATATCTCTCTATCTCAAAATTCCATTCTTTTCTATATTTTCCAAAAAAATAGATAATTCCTTGATTGAGCCTCGCTATTATCATACCTCTCTCACTACTGTATTACCATAATTTTTCTTAAATTTCTTTATATTGTTTCCATTTTTTCCTATAAATTCACTTTTTTTATCTTTTTTTATATACAAAATATTTATGTCACCTAAAATTTCAGAGTCGATTATATCAGGATATGAATCTCTATCTATATTTGTATTTTTGTTTATATACATATCTTCCAGCTCTTTTTTAACACATATTTTCTCTAATTTTAGATATTTTCCAGGAAGTGGTGACATAGAATCCGTCAAAAGATATGCTGACATTATTCTTACCTGTTTTGGCATAAAAGAGTCTCCACTAAAATAAAGTTTCTCATCTTTATATTCTACTTTGACAGTTCTAATATGCTCTTTTAACTCTTTTCCTTTATGATCCGTAAAAATACTAACATCGTAAGTTCCAGAATATTGGGAACATCTTTTCTCAATCTCGTCAGTAGAAAGAGTTATCTTTTTTTTAGGATATGAATAGATATACTCTCTCCCTGTTACCATATCTGGAAAAGCTAAATTAGGAAGAGTTTTTATTATATTTTTTATCTTCACATTTGGAGATAATTTATTAAAATTCTTTTTTAGTTCATCTAAATCTCCAAAATATCTACTACTTAGATATAAGATGTTTTCATTTGCACTTACTTTTGCATCTGTTCTTCCACCCTGTTGAACTCCTTTGGCCCACGAAAAACCAAGCTCCTTTAATACTCTAGAAAATTCACCCTTAACAGTATTTTTTCCATTAATTTCATCAAAAGCATCAAACTTTATTCCATTGTAGGCAATAAAAAAAAGAAAACCCAATTTATCACTTTTTTCAAAAGCCCTAAAATTAATCTTCATCTCTCTCCTCATTCTCTCTTAATCTAACTATATGATGTTTTCTGCATCTAGCCTCATAAGCTTCACTGGCTCCTACCATTATTATAGGATCATCATAAAAAGCTGGTTCTCCATTTACTAATCTTTGTGTTTTAGAAGCTGGGCTTCCACACACCATACAGATTGCATTAAATTTATCTACAAATTCAGCTTTAGCAAGTAGTTCATCCATAGGTTTAAAAGGTTCTCCACGGAAATCTTGATCTAGTCCAGCTACAATAACCCTCTTACCTTCATTTGCCATAACCTCACAAAATTCTACAACATCAGGTCCAAAAAATTGTACTTCATCTATACCTATAACTTCTACATCTGGATGCTTTTCCTTTACTGTTCTATACATCTCCTCTACAGAGTTAGCAGGTATAGCTTCTATAAAATTTTGACTATGAGATGCAAGTTTCACATCGTCATATCTTTTATCTGATGAATGTTTAAATACCACAAGACTCTGTTTTCCATACTTTACTCTTCTCAGCCTTTTTATAAGTTCTTCACTTTTTCCCGAGAACATACTCCCTGTTACAACTTCAATCCATCCCATATGTTCATTATAAAATAAACGCATATCTACACCCCTATCTCTACTAAATTTAAAAATATCTTCAAATATTATACCATATTATCAAAAAAGATATAGAGGCAATGATTAACACTGCCTCTATATCTTTTTATAAATTTTAGTTCCAACTTCTTCCTACAACAATTCCATTTCTATATGTTCTAGTCTCTGTTAATTCACCTTTTTCATTATACATTTTCCAAGACCCATTTCTAGAGTGATTTTTATACTCACCATCTTCATGTATATTTCCTTTGTCGAAATATGTTTTCCATCTTCCATTTCCATTTTGAAAGATATCTCTATAGATTTTTTTTCCATCTTGGTTATACCATTCTATTCCTGTTATCTTATTATTTTTATAATAAACAATAGATCTTACTTTTGCATTCGGATAATAAGTTATCTGTTCTCCATTTATTTTTCCGTCTACATAAGTTTCTATCATCATGATATTTCCTTTAGAATCATACCATGTTTTATCTCCAGAAATATATCCATTTTCATAAGGTTCTGTATACTCTACATAATCTCCTAATCTCAATACTAAAGTTCCTGTAAAAGGTTTTGAATCTCCTTTTATATACATTTTCTTATCTTTTCTTAAATCTCTTTCTAAATAATCAGCTTCTCTCATTTTTGCTTGAATTCTTTCAACATTAACATCTTTTTTCAAAGTTTCAGAAAATATTATATTAGAAAACATAGAGAATACAAGAATAATAAATAATTTTGCAGAAAATATTTGTTTCATTAAATACCCCTTTAAATCTCTTTTTAATATTTATACTCCTTGTATTATAACCCGTTTTCAATATAAAATCAAAAGTTTTCTTTATTTCTGTTTCTAAGATTTAGAAGTTATCTCCATCTCAATAGCATGGAATTTACATTTTTCGTAACATAGCTGACATCCTATACACTTATCTGGATCTATAATATGCTTTTCTTTAACCGCTCCTGTTATAGCACTTACTGGACATACTCTCGAGCATGCTGTACATCCTATACATTTTTCAGAAATTATTTTAGCTTTTTTCATCTCTGTTGTTTCATCATTTATTGCATTTGTAGGACATTTCACTGCACAGAGGCCACATTGAATACATTTTTCAACATCTATTTTTGCCAAGTTATTAGTGATTACTACAGCATCTACAGGACAAACCTTAGCACAGATTCCACAGCCTATACAAGCAACAGAACAATTTTTCTTAGCATCTGGTCCTTTCTCTTTAGATGAGCATCTTACATTAACTTTTTTATCTTGTGGAAGCATAGCTATTACAGATTTTGGACAAGCTTTGTCACACTTTCCACATGAGATAAATTTTTCTTCACTTATCTCCACTATTCCTCTTTCATGGTTTATAAAGATAGCACCTACTGGACATACTCCAGCACAATCTCCATGTCCTATACATGAATAGCTACAACTTTTATCTCCACCACTATAAAGAGCCATCGAAGCACAACTTTTCAATGCTCCTCCATAATTATATCTTTTTTTAACTCTGGTATGTTCTCCTTGGCATAGTAATTTTGCAACTATTTTTCTCTC
>JBOFTG010000083.1:0-4517 GCA_051651945.1 Fusobacteriaceae bacterium
TAGACTTTTAAATGATATAAAAGGCTAGTGATAAGATGAACTGGGAGTATTGTGAAAAGCAGAACCAGGTTGAAGACCTGATTAAAAAGTTAGATATTTCAAATTTTCTAGCTACTTTGCTCCTAAATAGAGGATTTAAAGATGAGGAAAAGATAAAGAAATTTATCTCTCCTCAACTCTCTGATTTTAGAGATCCCTTTGACTTTGAAAATATGGAAGCTGTTATTGAAAAAATCATAAAGATAAAAAATGAAAAAAGCAAGATTTTTATCTATGGTGATTATGATGTAGATGGGATAACTTCAGCAGTTTTTCTTGCTAAAGCATTTAAAGAGTTGGATATAGATGCAGAATATTATATACCTAACCGTATGGAAGAGGATTATGGGTTAGATAAACATAATCTTAAATATATGAAATCTCGTGGAGCTGAACTGGTAATCACGGTAGATACCAGTATAAGTTCTATAGAAGATATAAGATATGGAAGATCTATAGGGATAGATGTTATAATAACTGACCACCACAAAAGTGCAAAAGAGAAAGAGGACGATGAAGTTTTATATATAAATCCCAAGCTCAGTGAAAAATATAATTTTAAATATTTAGCAGGAGCGGGAGTTGCTTTAAAAGTAGCACAGGCTCTCTACATAAAATTGGAAATTCCAATGGAGAGGCTATATAAATATCTGGATATAGTTATGATTGGTACTGTAGCAGATGTTGTTCCCATTGTTGATGAAAATAGAATAATAGTAAAAGAGGGATTGAAAAGATTAAAAGATACAGAGGTAAAGGGTTTGATTTATATGATGAAATATCTTAAATTTCAGCATAAAACAATAACTACCACTGATATCAGTTATTTTATAGCACCACTCATAAATTCTTTAGGAAGAATAGGAACTTCAAGAATAGGAGCTAAATTTTTCATGGAGGAAAATGAGGTTGTTATATATGATATAATCGAAGAGATGAAAAGATCCAATAAGAGACGAAGAGAGTTAGAAAAAGAGATTTATGATGATGCAGTAGCTCATGTAGAAAAAAAATTAGTCGCACCATTCAAAGGTATATTTTTGGTTTCTAAAAAATGGCATCCTGGAGTTATCGGAATAGTATCTTCAAGGCTCAGTATAAAATACAGAGTTCCTGTGGTACTGATATCTCTTCGTAATGGAGTCGGAAAAGCTTCTTCTAGAAGTGTTTCAGGTATAAATATATTCAACATTTTTAAAGATATGTCCCATCTATTAACTAGATTTGGGGGGCATGATTTAGCTGCTGGATTTATAGCCGAAGAGCACAACCTAAACAAAATAAGACAGTTTTTCATGAATGCTGTAGAAAATCTCAATGAGAGCAATGAGAGAAAAAGTTTGAAGATAGATATGGAATTTCCAGTAGAAAAAATTACAGAGAAAACTATAGAAGATATAGAAATTCTCTCTCCTTATGGAATTGAAAATAGCGTTCCTTTGCTTGCAGATAAAAACTTAGAGTTATTAGATGTGAAAAAATTTGGAGTGGACAATAAACATTTTAGTGGTATAATCCAAAAAGATGGAAAAAGATTTTCGGTGGTAGGATTTGATCTTGCCAGATATATCCATGAAACGGGATATAAACTTCAGAGGTTTGACATTGTATATTATCCAGAAAGAAACCAATTTAAAGGTGAGGAAAGTATACAGTTAAAAATAAAAGATATAAAAGTCAAAGATGAGTTCTGTGAACTTTTCAGAGAATAAATTAAAAACAAAATAGGAGGAAATTATGAAGCATTTAGTTACTAGAAAAGAAAATTCAGCTGTTGAAGTTGTTATAACTTTAACTGCTGCAGAGCTTGCACCGATAAAGGGGAAGATTTTAAAATCGGTTGCAGAAAAAGTTGAGGTTCCTGGATTCAGAAAAGGAAAAGCACCAATATCTCAAGTTGAAAAAGCACATGCAGATGCTATAAAAGAGGAGATAGTAGAGGAAGTTTTAAAAACTAACTACTCATCTGTTTTAGAAGCTGAGCAGATCAAACCTGTAAGCTACATCTACAATGTAAACGCTGAGCAAAAAGGTGAGGAGTTCGAAGTATCATTTATGGTAGATGAGTTCCCAGCTATAACTCTTGGAGAGTACAAAGGAATAGAAGTAGAAAGAAGAACTGCTGAGTTCAAAGAGGAAGCTCTTGAGCACGAAATCGAAGCTATGTTAGCTAAAAAGAAAACTGAAGTAGAAGCTGCTCCAGGTTACAAAGCTGAGATGGGAGATAAAATTGATCTTGCTTTTGACGGATCAATAGAAGGAGTTCCTTTCGAAGGTGGAAAAGCTGATTCTCATGAGTTAGTTCTTGGAAGCAAGATGTTCATCGATACTTTCGAAGAGCAACTAGTAGGATATGTAGTAGGACAAGAGGGAGAGGTTAACGTTATGTTCCCTGAGAACTACGGACACGCTCCACTTGCTGGAAAGCCTGCTGTATTCAAAGTTAAAATCAATGCTATCAAAAAAGTTGTTAAGCCAGAGCTTAATGAAGAGTTAGCAAAAGAACTTGGATTTGAATCAGTTGAAGATCTTAAAATTCAAAAGAAAGCTGAGATCATGGTTAGAGAAGAGCAAGCTGTTAAAAACGAAATTATCGGAAAGATAATGGCTAAAATAGCAGAAGATACAAAGATGGATATACCTCAAGCAATGGTTATGGGAGAAGTTGAAAACAAACTTAAAGAGATGGAACAACACCTAGCTATGCAAGGAGCAAATCTTGATATGTACCTAAATATGATGGGTAAAAAACTTGATGAGGTTGCTAAAGAGATGATGCCAATGGCTCACGCTAAAGTAAAAGCTGACCTAATTCTTGAAGAGATCGCAATAAAAGAATCTCTTACAGTAACTGAGGAAGATATGGCTGCAAAGATGATAGAAATAGCTGCTATGTATGGAATGGATGTTCCATCTTTAGAAGCTGAGTTAACAAAAAACAACAACCTAGAGAACTTTAAGACTAATCTAAATGTAGATATTACTCTTTCTAAAGCTGTTGAATTTGTATACAATAACGCAAAATAATTTTGCAAAGGTTGCTTAGGAGATTTATCTCCTAAGCTTCTTTACATATCTAGTTGAGGTATATTTTGAAAGATTATCTCTATACGGAAAGATGATTTTTCAATTGATATGTTAAAAATATGAGATGATAAATAAATTAAGTGGACGACAAAAGTTCACGGGGAGGGTATATGTATAATCCTACGGTTATAGAGAATACAGGAAAAGGTGAGAGAGCTTACGATGTTTATTCTAGACTTTTAAAAGATAGAATAATTTTTTTAGGAACAGAGATAGATGATAATGTTGCAAACGCTGTAGTAGCTCAGTTGCTATTCTTAGAAGCAGAAGATCCTGAAAAAGATATTATCATGTATATAAACAGTCCTGGTGGAGTTATAAGTGCTGGTATGGCTATATATGACACGATGAACTATATTAAACCCGATGTACAAACTGTATGTTTAGGACAAGCAGCTAGTATGGGTGCACTTTTACTAAGTTCTGGATCAAAAGGAAAGAGATTCGCTCTTGAGAATGCAAGAATTATGATACATCAACCACTTGGAGGAGCTAGAGGTCAAGCTGTTGATATAGAGATTCAAGCAAGAGAAATTTTAAGATTAAAAGAGCTTACTGCTGAGATTTTATCTAAAAATACAGGTCACTCAGTAAAAAAGATTCACAAAGATACAGATAGAGATAATTTTATGTCAGCACAAGAAGCTGTAAAATACGGACTTATAGACAAAGTTTTTGTTAGATAGGAGATGAAATGGCGAAGAAAAAGATATGTTCATTCTGTGGAAAAAATGAAAATGAAGTAGATAAAATGGTAACTGGTCATGATGGAGTTACTATATGTGATATATGTGTAGAAAGTTGTTTTGACCTTATGGGATTAGAGCAATATCACGATATTCCAGAAGAAAATAGTGAATTAGTCGAGAAGAATATAGAGGAGCAATTTAAGTTGTTGACTCCAAAAGAGATAAAAGAGAGATTGGATGGTTATGTTATAGGTCAAGAAGAACCTAAAAAAGTTTTATCTGTTGCAGTTTATAACCACTACAAAAGATTACTTCACAATATGAAGTCAAAAGTAGAAAGCAGTGATGTGGAGATTCAAAAAGCAAATGTTCTTCTAGTAGGACCAACTGGATCTTGAAAAACTCTTTTAGCTCAAACTCTTGCAAAAGTTTTACATGTACCATTTGCAATAGCTGATGCTACAACTCTTACAGAAGCTGGATATGTTGGAGACGATGTAGAAAATGTTCTAGTTAGACTTCTTCAAGCAGCAAACTATGATGTAGCAGCAACAGAGAGAGGGATAATCTATATAGATGAGATAGATAAGATTGCTAGAAAATCTGAGAATACATCGATAACAAGAGATGTATCTGGAGAGGGAGTTCAACAAGCTCTTCTTAAAATTGTAGAGGGTACAAAAGCTACAGTTCCTCCTCAAG
>JBOFTG010000084.1:0-1945 GCA_051651945.1 Fusobacteriaceae bacterium
CCCTCTCCATCTTCTAAAATTCCATCACTCGCTATTACTACATTTTTATGCAGAAGAGCAATTTCAATATCATCAGGATTCATAACATGACCTATTACCAAAATATTTTCATCTCCATTTCTGAGTTCATTGAAAATCTCCTCTGTACATCTTCTACCTTTATATTTTCCTGCTGAAATTTCAAGTGAACTATAATCAATATTATATCTTTCTAAAAAACCATCATCAAAAGTACTCTCTTTTATCCCTGTACAAAATGCGTTATAAGGATAGCAATCACTCAGAATGTTAGCACCTTTGGAAACCTCATCATCAATATAATTTAAGAGCTCTTTCATCTGACCATACCCAGCCATGCTCCCAACATGTGAATTTTGTAATCCTATATTCAACTCTTTTGCAATCTCTACAATCTCTGCTGTTGCTGAGAATATATTCTTTGCATCATCTCTAACATGAGCAGATATAATTTTATTATCTTTAACACAAGCTTTTGATATCTCCAATAACTCCTCTTTAGTCATTCCTGGAATATATCTTATCCCATATGAAATTCCAAAAAATCCACTCTCTAAAAGCCGTTCAGCATTTTTAAACATCTGATCTATCTCATCTTTTGTTGAAGGTGAATATTTATCAACTTTTTGAATTTGCTCTCTCAAATAGCTATGACCTAACATCAATCCCAAATTTATTGGATATCCTCTATCTAATACCTTTTTAAAATTTTCTGGATTAATCCGAGCAACACCACAATTTCCACCAATAGCTGATGTTACACCCATTTTCAACATAGTTTTTCCTATTGTATCCTCACCTTCAATATCCTCATGCATATGTATATCAATAAATCCTGGAGATACAACATAGTTTTTTGCATCTATAACAGTTTCAGCACTATGAATTTCATCATCTATACTTTTTATGATTCCATTTTCTATCAATATATTTTTTACTGCATTCAACCCAGTTTCAGGATTTATAACCCTTCCATTTTTTATAAAAATATTTTTACTCATACCCCTCTCCCCTTAATCTATATTAATTTTTTTATATAACTTTTCTGATTCTGAATCCAACCCTTTTAAAGTTACCTCTTTACCTATATCACGATACTTTAACATCACAAAGTTTAAAGCTTCGATAGCGGAATGATCCCTCAACCCTGATTCTGTAAAATCTATTACAACTTTTTGTGGATCATTTTTAATATCAAAAATCTCTTTGAAATTACTCGTAGAACCAAAAAATAGAGGTCCTTTTATTTTGTAAAATTTTATACCTTCTTCTACTTTAATTCGAGCAGAAATTCTTTTTCCTTTTTCGTAAGAGAATATTAATGATGATATAATTATACCTAAAATTACTGCTACTGCTAAATCTTCGAAAACAGTCACCAATGTAACTATCAAAATTACTGCCGAATCTTTTTTAGGAATTTTTTTCATCAGTTTAAATGAACTCCAAGCAAAAGTCTCTATAACAACTATAAACATAACTCCAACAAGTGCTGCTAAGGGTATCATCTCTATTACCTTTGAACCAAAAAGTACAAAAGCAGCTATCGAACATCCCATGGCTACCCCTGAAACTCTACCTCTACCACCAGATGTTACATTTATCATAGCTTGCCCAATCATAGCACAGCCACCAGTTCCACCTAAAAATCCATTGCAAAAATTTGCAACTCCTTGTCCGATACACTCTCTATTACTATCACCTTTTGTTTCTGTCAAATCATCAACTAAAGATAATGTCAGTAGTGACTCTATTAAACCAACAAGTGAGCCAATAATAGCGTATGGTACAACTATCTTAAAAGTTTCAATATTTAAAGGTAAATTTGGTATATGAAACTTTGGTAATCCCGCTGCTAAAGGTAATCCTGCAAAATCTCTAACATTTTGAATGTAAAAACCAAAATCTTTCATAACAGTTCCTAAAA
>JBOFTG010000085.1:0-4695 GCA_051651945.1 Fusobacteriaceae bacterium
AAGTTTAAGCAACATGGACATGAGTATTTTGTAGTTAGATCGCTAGAGGAAGTGATTGAAATATTATCTAAGTAAACGGAGGGGTTAGTTTATGCAGCTAGTACAGAATAAAAATGGAGTTATAAACAGTTTGGAATTATTGGAACAAATAAATTTTTTCAGAAAACAAGAGAGTGACAAAACAGAGTTAAGACATGATAATTTGAGAAGTGTAATCAGAGATGAATTTGAGGAGGAAAGACTTTCCCTAAAAATTCAGGAAAAGCCTATAAACTCAAATGGAGGGAGACCTTCAATGGCTTATGAACTTACTCCATCACAAGCAAAACAAGTTTTAGTGAGAGAAAGTAAATTTGTAAGAAAAGCAGTTATCAAATTGTTGGAAGATTTGGAACAAAAATCAGGTCAAAAAGTTCCAGCAAGTTTTAGAGAAGCTTTGTTATTAGCAGCAGAGCAACAGGAGAAAATAGAGATCCTGGAAATTGAGAATAAAATCAAAGAGCAACAAATAGCTGAGTTCAAACCTCGTATAGAGTATCTAGATACAATACTGAATTCAGATGATACTTTAACAATAACTCAGATAGCGGCAGATTATGGGATATCGGCTCAGAGATTAAACTCTATATTGCACACAGAAAAGATTCAAAGAAAAGTTAGTGGTCAATGGTTGTTGTATACTGACAAGATGGGTAACGGTTATACCAAGTCAGAAACAATGACTATAAAAAACAAGGATATAAATAAGCCTGATAAGGTTGTAGTAAACACTAGATGGACTCAAAAAGGCAGAGTGAAAATAAATGAGATATTGAATAATATTGGAATAGTAGCAAACATGGATAAACAAAATAAAAGGGGGAATTAAAATGTATTTCATGATAGGAACTGGAGTATTAGCATTAACAACAATGGCATTATCAAAAGAGGTTTGGGAGCTACATAAAAAAGGGATTACAGCAGATAAAGCAATGAATAGAAAAAAGCAACAGGTAGTAGAGTTGTTGGTAGAAAACGATGGATTGTTGAATAAAAATAAAAACACTGAGTTAGCGTTGTCTAGAGTGAAGGTAGAACTGAAAAAATCAGAGGAACAAACGTTGAACTTCCAGAGTGCTAATAGAGCTTTAACTAAGCAAAAAATGCAGTGTTATGATGAGATAGTAGCAGTTAAAGAAACTGTTGTAGAAGCAAGAGAAGAGATAGAGAGATTGAAATCAGAAAAAAATAAATTAGAAAAAAGCTTGAAGTTATCCCAGGATGAAGCAACAAGATTAAAAGGGGAAGTTGCAGCAGTAAGAAGTGAACTTGGAATAGCTAATGTTAAGATAGATAAAATAAGAACTATGAACAGAGATTACAGAAGAGAGTACCTGAATAATGGATTCAAATATGTTAATTTTTTCAATGAATAGGAGGGGGAACTAAATGGATGAGATAGCAAGAATTGAAAGAATAGAGATTATAGCTAGAAAAGTTGCCGAAAGTTGTAGATTGCACCTAGAACATAACAATTTAAACACATTGGCCTTAGTTGTATCTGTTGTAGAAGATGCCAAAGAGGAGTTCAATAGATTAGAAGTGCTTGAATGAGAGGTGGGGAAGCATGAAAATATACAACACTGAGAACATAGAGTTATATACAGATGATGATAGCATATTTGCTCATAGGGATGTAACTGAAGAACACGAGGAGAGGGTAAGGATAAAAAATGCTGTTATGGACACTCTTATGAACAGCTCAGGAATAGCATTTGGGAAAAGGGAAAAAGAATACTGGGAACTGTATAAAACTGGAATGAGCAACAAGGAAATTTCTAAAAAATTAGGAGTGTCAGAAAGCACTTGTAGAAGCTTGAAACTTAGAGCTTCGAAGAAAATAAGTACTCTAGCTAACAAGTTAAAGGAAAAAATAGGATAATTTAAGAAAAGTCTGCGTTGCATTTAGGTGCAACGTTTTTTTTATTTGTGAAAATAGATGATGTTTTAGACAGGGGGGTGAATCGCATGGCTAGGGAGAGGGACCCGGCGAGGGATAAAGCTTATGAGATGTGGAAAAAATCGAATGGAAAAATAACGAATAGGGAGATCGCAAATACCCTAGATGTGGATGAAAAGAAAATAGCTACTTGGAAAACTAGAGATAAATGGAATTGTAGTACTACAAAAAAAGAAAATGTAGTACTACAAAAGAAAAAATGTAGTACTACAAAAAAGGAAGTTTTTAAAAAAGAAATTAAAGAAGAAATAATAGAAATTTTAGCAGATAGTGGACTCACTGAAAAGCAAAGACTTTTTTGTACGTACTATATGCAAAGTTTCAACGCCTCTCAATCAGCTATTAAGGCAGGTTATGCAAAAACAGGAGCTGGAGTAGAGGGGTATAGACTGCTTAAAAACGCTTACATAAAAAAATATCTAACAGAACTGAAAGAAATGTATGCACAAGATGATTATATGGAAACTAAAAGAATCTTAGAAAGACATAAACAAATAGCTTTTTCAGATGTTAAAGATTTTGTTGAGTTTGAAATGTCTGAAGATGATATGGGTGTAAAAAGGTGGTCATTCAAGATTAAAGATGATTGTGAAGTAGATGGAACTTTAATAAAAAAAATAGGATATAGTTCCAATGGTCCAGCAATAGAATTAGAGGGTAGAGATAAATCATTAGACTTCTTAACCAGATACTATGGATTGGATGCAAGAACAGAATTAGAAAAAGCAAAACTTGAAATTCAATCTAGATTAAAAGTTATAGAGTTAGAAGTGAAAAATGGTGGAATTACAGCTGAAACAGAAACAGATTCTAAAGAGGTTGAGGAAGATTTAGAAAAATGGACAAAGGAGGCTTGGGAGTGAAAGGCTTAGAGTTTACAAGAAGTAAAATAAAAAAAATAGCTGAAAAACTAAAAAGTCAAAGAGTGGCTAAGAAAATAATGGACACTTTTAAATTGGTTGAACCCTCTCCTAAGCAGAAAAAAGTAATGACATGGTGGAGAGAGAATTCGCCAGTAAAAGATAAAGTTGGGATAATTTGTGATGGCTCAATTAGATCAGGTAAAACATTATCAACTGCTTTTTCATTTTTAGTATGGAGTATGACAACATTTTCAGACCAAAATTTGATATTAGCGGGAAAAACAGTAGGGTCGTTTAGAAGAAACATAGTTAGAGATCTTAAAAAAATGGCAGTTAGAAATGGGTATTCAGTGAAGGATAAGAGGTCAGAAAATTGCTTGGTTATATCAAAAGGAGATAAAACAAATTATTATTATGTATTTGGTGGTAAGGATGAGGGTTCTTCTGATTTGATTCAAGGTATAACAGCAGCAGGAGCTTATCTGGATGAAGTGGTTCTTATGCCAAAATCTTTTGTAGATCAAGCGTTGGCAAGATGCTCAGTTAATGGTTCTAAATATTGGTTCACGTGCAACCCGGGTAGTCCATATCATTATTTCAAAACTGAATTCATAGACAAACAAGATGATAAAAATCTTTTTTATTTGCACTTTACGATGGAGGATAATCCTACCCTCTCCTACGAGAAAAAAGAGGAGTATAAAAATTTATATATAGGGACTTTCTACAAAAGATATATCCTGGGGTTGTGGGTACAAGCTGAAGGACTTATATACCAAGTCAGCGATGAAAATATAATCAAACCTAGTGAGATTCCAGTTTGTGATGAATATTATATAACTGGAGATTATGGAACATACAACCCTATGGCTTGGGGATTTTTTGGAATTAAATACAACGAGGACACTAAAATGACTTATCTGATAGAAGAATACCATCACAGCGGTAGAGACACGTCTCCAAAAACAGATGAAGAATATTCCATAATTTTCAAAAATTGGAAAGAAAAACTAGAAGAAAAATATGGAGTTGTTAAAGCAGTTGTATTCGACCCTTCGGCATCGTCGTTCCATACAGCTTTAAAAAGATCTGGCATCAAAACGAAGCATGCATATAACTCACTTATGGGGGAGAAAGATTTTAGAGCTGGAATACCACTAGTTCAAACTTATATTTCTAATCTAAGTTTTAAGATTAGCAATATTTGCACAGAGACCATTAAAGAAATTTATACATATTGTTGGAATGACAAGAAAGCTTTGAGTGGAGAAGAGGTTCCAATTAAAGACAATGATCACCACATGGATAAAATAAGATATTTCTTCAACACTGTTGTTGGATATAGAGTTAAGAAAAAACAGAGATTTATAGGAGCATAGGAGGGAGAATAATGGCAGATAAAAAACTGATAGAGTCAGCAGTTATAAAGTTATTCAACGGAGTTAGTCAGGAGTCTAACGAATTGGATTCAGACGCTATAAAAAGAATAGCAAAGGATATAGATGTAAATTCAGCGTTAAACAAAATTGAGAGAAACGTAGCCGGAAGAGAGGTGTTTATAAGAAGTCTTGTAGATAACGAAAATGAGCTAGAGAAGGTGCGGAGTATATTCAGAGATGTTAAATTCAATAGATTGCTTAATTACATACTTAAAGCTAGAATCTTTGGAAATTATGCATTTGAAATAATATACAATGAAGATTACACAGTTGACACTTTGGTTCCGATTCCTAACGAATGTGTAGATTATAACAATAAAGAGAAGAAATGGGAGATTAAAATAGGTAATACGAAAGAAGAAATAACTTTCGAAAAGTTTCTTTTGTGTATCCA
>JBOFTG010000086.1:0-3193 GCA_051651945.1 Fusobacteriaceae bacterium
TTAAAAATCTTACAGGTTTTGAAACAGATACTCTTCCAGAAGAAGCCAAAAGAGGTATGACGATAAACCTTGGTTTTGCTTATTACTCTCTTCCAAACAGTAGAAAAGTTGGAGTTATCGATGTCCCAGGACATGAAAAATTTATTAAAAATATGGTTGCTGGAGCTACTGGAATAGATTTTATTCTACTTGTTATCGCCTGTGATGATGGTATTATGCCACAAACTGTGGAACATGCAAATATCTGTCGTATTCTTGGGGTAGACAGAGGTCTTATAGTTCTTACCAAAAGAGATCTTGCAAGTGATGAGAGAGTCGATCAGATTAAAGATGATATAAAATTAGTTTTCAAAAACTCTTTTATTGAAAATCTTCCAGTAGTAGAGGTAAGTTCTAAAGATCCACTTTCATATCTAGGTATGAAAAATATTTTAAATAACGAATTAGAAAAAATTGGTTTTAAAGATGAAAATAAAAAATCTTTTAGAATGAGTGTAGATAGATCTTTCTCTGTTAAAGGATTTGGAACAGTTGTAACAGGAACCTCTATCTCAGGTGTTGTAAATACTGGAGATACACTTTTTCACTATCCTTCTAAAAAAGAGATCAAAGTAAAAGGGATACAAAATCACGGAATAAGTGTCCATTCTCTAGATGCTGGAAATCGTTGTGCTCTTAACCTTCATGGTATAGATAAAGATGAAATTAAAAGAGGAGACATAGTTTCACATGATGGAACTCTTCATATAAGCGACCGAATAGATGCACATTTTACTCTTCTCAATAAAGATAAGAAGATAAAAAATAATAGTAGAATTAGAGTTCATATCGGGACTACAGAAGTTATAGGACGTATGAAACTTTTAGAATTAGACGAAATAACCGATTCCAATCCAGCTTTTGTTCAAATTGAGCTTGAAGAACCTATTGTTGCAGTTGCAGGAGATATAGGAGTTATCAGAAATTACTCTCCTCTTGATACTCTTGGTGGTATTACGATTTTAAATCCTCTGGGAACAAAAACTAAAAAAAGAGATTTAGAATATCTTTCAAAACTTCACTCTTTAGCCTATGGAGATGAAAGTGAAAAGATAGTTTCTTATCTTAACTCTAAAAAGAAAACTTCAGTTTCTCTACCCGATATCTCAAGAGATTTAGGGATAGTTATTGAGCCTGGTGTTTTAGACTCTCTTATCGAAAAACAATCTATCTTTTTATTAGATGGTATCTCTAAAAAATATATCTCAATTGACACTCTTAATTTTTGGGAGGAGGATGTTAAAAACTTCCTAAAAAACTATCATGAGTGGAACACATTAAAAAAAGGAATTTCTAAATCAGAAATTAAAAATAAATTCTTCAATAGTCTTCATGCTAAAGATTTTAATGCTATACTGCTTCTTATGCAAGATAGAGAAATTTTAAATTTTTCAGAAGATATAGTTTATTTAAAAGATTTTAAACCAAAACTGAATAAGATGCAAAAAATCATAAAAGATGATATTCTTACAATCTATAAAAAACTTGGATTTGCACCAGACTATCTAGATAAGATAATCTCACTAAATAGCAATATTATAAAAAATGAGAAAGAGTTTTTAGAGGTTCATAACTTTTTAGTAGATTCAAATCTTCTAGTTAGCATGGGACAAAATATCTATATTATGAGAGGATTTTTTCTAGAGGCTGAAAAAATACTTCGTGAATTTTTCCTTAACCATGAAAAAATAACTTTAAAAGAGTATAGAGATCTCCTAAATGTTAGCAGAAGCGAAGCTTTAGTTTTTCTAGATAAGTTTGATTCTCAAGGAATCACAAGAAGAGTAGAAGATTATAGAATTTTAAAAAAATAAAGGAGTAACATTATGATAAAATTAGATGCAATTGGAAAAACTTGCCCACTTCCAATTATTATGGTTAAAAATGCACTTAAAGATATCTCTGAAGGAGAGATTGAAATCACAATAGACAACAAGATCTCTGTTCAAAATATAGAAAAATTTTGCAAAGAACTTCAGTATATCTATTCATTCGAAGAGAAGGATGAAATATTTACTTTTCACATTAAAAAAGAAAACAAAATTATAGTACCCTCTAATAGCGAAAATATATTAGCACTCTCTGATAACTCTTATTCCGTTGTTATAGATTCGGACGAAATGGGAAAAGGTGATATGGCACTAGGAAAAACTCTTATAAAAGGTTTTATCTATACTCTAACTGAGCTAGAAACTCTTCCTAAAGCTATTATTTTCTATAATAAAGGTGTTTTTCTTACTACACAAGATTCTGAAAACCATGAGGATTTGAAAAAACTTCAAGATATGGGTGTTGATATTTTGATATGTGGTGCTTGTGTAAATTTTTATAATCTTGTAGATAAGATAGATGTTGGAACTATTACCAATATGTACAATATAATAAATACACAGATAAAATACGGGAAGGTTATAAAACCATGATAATTGAAAATTTTATTCTTTTTGTTGCAGAGTCTACAGGTCAAGTTATTCAAAGTGAAGCAATTCTTAAAGATGAGGGGATCTCTTGTAGAGTTATACCACTTCCCTCTGAGATAAAAGCTAGTTGCGGTCTATCTATTAAACTTCAACAGGAAAATCTTGAAATAGCTCTAAATATCTTAAAATCAAAAGATATCCATATGGAAATTTATAGTGTCGAAAAAAAGGGGCTTCAAAAAAAGATTGACTTTTTATCCTCTTTTTGATAAAATAATTTTGTAATGGAAGCGGATGGGTAACTGGTGTTCCCTCCAGTCTTCAAAACTGCGCAAGCGGCTCTGGCCGTTGGTAGGTTCGATTCCTACACGCTTCCGCCACAATATTTTTTATCAAAACGTAACTTTATAGTATACCATCGGTTTAAAATCGATAGTATACTATTTTTTTTTCCATCTTTCAACTATCTCTCTTATATTTTTTTCTTCTTTAAAAAATCTTCCAATATCAAAACCACAGTGTGAACATTTTTCAGAATTTTTTCTATTCTTCTTTCCACAATGTGAGCAGTAATTTCCTTCGTATCCAAGTATTATAAGTGCTATCAAACTTATCACAGGAACTAAAAATCCAACAACAGTCCAAAGTAAAAAATCTCTATCAAAATATTTTTTTGCTATCCAGCCCACAATAAATGATAATAAAAAATGACTCGTTAATATATAAACAGCTAA
>JBOFTG010000087.1:0-1191 GCA_051651945.1 Fusobacteriaceae bacterium
GGATATTTTTAGTTGGAGAGAAGAGAGAGAGATAGAGTATATAATAAGTAGTGATATAGCTGATGCTCTCTCTTCCAAAGATAAAAATATAACTTTTGTAGATAGAGATAACAGAGATGGTGTGGCATTAGAATCAGATGCTAAGGTCTATACTTTTGGTTCTACTGATATAGGGGTATCTTTTCTTATCGATACTGGAGAGAAGATAATCTTTCACTCTGGAGATTTAAACTGGTGGGACTGGGGAGATGAAGACTCGTTTGAAGAGTCTCAGAATATGGAGAGAGATTTCAAAAATATATTAGAGGATTTGAAATATTTTCTATCTGATAATATTATCGATACAGCATTCTTTCCAGTTGATCCTAGAATGGAAGAGAGAGCATACAAAGGTGCTTTATACTTTATAGACTATATCGCTCCTAAAAAAATTGTACCTATGCATTTTGGAGATAATTTTGAGGTATGTGCAGAGTTAAAGAGATTAGTAGGAGAGAGAAAAACAGCTGTAGCTAATATAGAGTTAGATGGAAGGGTAAATTTTCAGAAAGATAAAGGAGAGCTATGAAAACAATTCTTTTTTTAATGATTTTTTCTATGACTTTCTCAAAAAATCTAACTGATAGTTATAAAAGTTGGAAAGATGAGAGTATAAAAGTTTCAAAAGATGATCTATATAGGGAGTTTCCTACTGAGAAAGATTTTCGTATGCATGAAAAAATTCTTAAATTAAAGTATGATGAAGCCCAGTACAAGAATTATCTTGATAAAAACAATCTAGAAAACAAGGTTTTAGAAGCTGAAATATACCATCTGTACAATAAAAAATATTACGAAAACAACTACTACATCAACAATAACTATTACAGAAAAAAGAGAGGTTATTAACTATGAAAATACAAAAAAAATTAGGTGCTACCTTGTTGCTGTTGGGGTCACTTTTTTTTGCAGGATGCTCTTCGGCTGTGAAGTTGGAGCAACCAGAAACTTTTAAAAAATTCGATATATCTTCAGTTGGTATGGATCAAAAAATTGTTGTAGCAAAAATTTTCAATTATTCAAAAGATGAAAATTTAGATAAACATATATCAGAAAGTGTATTAACTTCAGAGCTTTCATTAGCTGGTTTTGATGTTTTAGAGCGAGCAAATTTCAACTATATAGTTGATGAACATCTATTTTCTGATAAGG
>JBOFTG010000088.1:0-1437 GCA_051651945.1 Fusobacteriaceae bacterium
CCCAGATTGGTGATACTGTCTTAGATGTCATGGAGGTAAAAGATGGTGAAATATGGTTGGGAGCTAGAAAAATAGAGGAGTTTTGTTGGAAATATCCTGGAGCTAACCCTCGTCTCTCTCTTCCAAAAGAGTCTCCTTCAAGAGCTTACCTTAAAATTTCAGAAGCTCTTCTTTGGTCAGATTATGATTACAGAGAAAGTGAAAATGTTCTTGATCTAGGTTCTGCACCAGGTGGGTCTAGTTATGCTCTTTTAGAGAAAGGTTTCCGTGTTTGGGGAGTGGACAATGCCATTATGAGTGATGTTGTTTTAGAAAATCCTATGTTTAAACATCTTAAAGAACCTATGCAAAGAGTTCATGATGATGTTCTTCCAAGACCTTGTAATATCTTAGTTTCAGATGTAAATGTACTTCCATCTCTTAATATGGGACAGATAAGAAGATTTACTGCTATGAGACCAGGTATTCATACTGTTTTCTATACTTTAGAGATGGGAGAAAAGATAAGTGTAAGAGAGATTTTAGATCACATTAAAACTTTTAGATATTTTGGATTCAAAGAGGTAAAAGCTACACAGCTTCCAAGCCATAAATCTGAAGTATTATTATACGGAAAGAAATAGATTGGAAAAATAGAGAAGACTCACAATGTGTGAAATCTTCTCTATTTTTTTAGATATTATGTTTATTCAGTTTTTCAAAAAGAAATTTTACTGTAGATATGTTTCTTATACCTGGAGATAACTCACTTAGATTTACTTTTATAAATCTATCTTCAGTTACAGCTCTGATATTTTTTATAGGAGATTTTGTCTTTAAAAATGCTATCTTATCTTGATATGATGTTTTACCATAGTTTACAACTATTATATAATCAGGGTCTTGAAATAAAACCTCTTCCCAGTTTCCACTTGAAAAACTTCCTTTAACATCTTTAAAGATATTATCTCCACCTGCCATCTCTATAAGGGTGTTTCCAATACCACCTCCGGCAACCACAAGAGGTACATTTTCACCAGAGTCATATGCAAAAATTTTTGTCTTTTTTTCTGGTAGAAGTGATTTTACATCTTGAAACTCTTTTTTCATCTTATCTACAATCTGGGTAGAGTTTTTTTCTAAATTAAAAATCTTTCCAAGAGTTAAAATATCATAATAGACATCCTCGATATCGTTAGAATTTTGAGATTTCATAATGTAGAGATCTACACCATTCTCTTTTAACTCCTCTTTTGTACCAAGCCCTTTAGAAGTTGCAATAGAGCTCCAACCAGTTAAGAAATCTGGATTTTGCTCATAAAACATTTCTTTTGATGGAGCAAATTTAGATAAAACCGTTACTCTATCATAACTTTCTTTTAACTCTTCCAATCTCTCATCATCTAAAAAAGCTGTTCCTACCATCTGTTTTTCAGCTCCGATTGCAAGCAATATTTC
>JBOFTG010000089.1:0-5457 GCA_051651945.1 Fusobacteriaceae bacterium
TCTCTTTATTTATCTCATAATCCTCTTTCTCTAGATTATCTCTTTTGATATTCCCAAGAATTCTCTCTAGTTTTTTCAATCTTTTTTTTATAGTACTCGATATCTGTTGGAAAAGTTTTTCTTGAGAGTTAGTCATATGGTTCTTTTCAATATAGTATGTTATCATCTGACTAAAACTTTCAATCTCCAATCTTTTATCAAACTCTTTAGGAGCTAAACCCTTGAGTACAGTTGCTAAAACTATCTTTCCATTTTTAAGATAGCAACATGGTGATGTTCCAGATTCTAAAATTTCTCTAAACATATTGTAATCTCTTAGGTTTTGGACTAAAAATTTCCCTACACCCTCAACAAAAGAGATAAACCCTTTTACATCATTTTTTATCTCTTGGAATTCATCTTTACTTAAATCAGATGGATTTTTTTTCTTTTCTATATTTGGAAGTTCATACTGTGCTCCTGGAAAAAGCAATCTCGCTTTATTTTCTTCTAAAGAAAATCTTTTCATAAGATCTAATATTCTTCCTTTTTCATCTGTGAGTATTAAATTTGAGTGTTTCCCCATAATTTCAAAATATAGATTGTAATTATTTACATCTCCCAAAAAATCCATCTTCTTAAATTTGAAACATAGAATTCTGTCAAATCCAATCTGATCTATCTTTTCAAGTGAACCATTTTGAAGATATTTCTTTAGTGAGAGTAAAAAATTAAAACTTTCATCTAACTTAAGATTTTTATCTTCTGAAATATAACAGATAGGAAGAGTTGCTGCTGCCGAGATAACCAGATTCATCCGTCCGAAAAAAATGGAGACACTGAGCTCTGTCTCCTGGGTTATCTTACCTATTTTTTTTCCTACCAGTTCTCTTTCCAACTCTTCCTTTATTTTATTTAATGATATTCCGTCTAAATAAAGCATAATCAGCTCCCTGGTTTTTTATTTATATTTTTACACCTATCAGGTATTTTGCATCTTCAGAGTCCAAAGTAAGTTTTTCTCCACTCTCTGTCACTATAACTGTATCAGGTTTATTTTTCAAAACTTCTATTTTCGAAAATGTTACTACACCTTTATCAGCAAAATAATTCTTTATAATTGGTGTTCCCTCTATTGAAATTATAGAGATTTTTGTTCCAACTCCAAATTCATTTACTGTTTGTGGTTTGAAAAACTCTGTTTTTTTAGAGAGATTTCCAAGTATTATCTGGAAAGTAGCAAGAAATTGATCTAGTCTTGTATCACTTATATTTTCTGTGATTGAAGAAAGAAGCATATTATGATAATTGTTGTGATACTCTAGTGCCTCTCTACCCTTAGAATCTAAATTAACAAAAACTTTTCTTCTGTCTGCTTCAGATCTATTTCTCGTAACAAACTTTTTTTCAGAAAGCTTATTTATAGCAACAGTAGCTGTTCCCATCGTGATTCCAAGTCTCTCAGAAAGTTCATGCATAGTTAGAGTGTCTCCTCCTATTGCATCTATTATGTGAAGTTCTGTGTGAGTAAGACCTTGTATACCTATCTTAAGAGCCATATCCTCTGTCTTATAAAAAAGTTTGAAAAAATCCTCTAAAACCTCTGTAACTTTATCAGTATTTCTATTTTTCAATTATTTCCTCCTATTTTTTGAGAAGCTCTATACGTTCTCTATAATCTCCTGAAAACACATATGAACCTGCAACAAAAATATTTGCTCCTGCTTTAATGCACTCACCTATTGTTTTGTCAGTTATCCCTCCATCTACTTGGATATCTATCTCTGGATGCATCTCTCTTACCTCTCTTATTTTTTTTAGAGAAGAGGGTATAAATGATTGCCCTCCAAAACCTGGATTCACACTCATTATAAGAACCATATCTAAGTCATCTATTACATATTTTAATATATCTGTTGATGTTGATGGATTCAAAGATACTCCAACTTTTTTTCCCAAAGCTTTTATCTGTTGAATTGTTCTATGAAGATGAACAGTAGCTTCTGCATGAACAGTTATCATATCAGCTCCAGCATCTGCAAACTCTTGAAGATATCTCTCCGGTGCATCTATCATCAGATGTACATCGAAAAAGAGATTGCTATGCTTTCTTATAGCTTTTATAACAGGAGGGCCAAAAGTAATATTTGGTACAAAATTCCCATCCATTACATCTATATGAACCCAGTCAGCTCCAGCTTTCTCTATATTCTCCATCTCTTCTCTCAATATGCTAAAATCAGCAGATAGTATTGAAGGAGCTATTTTCACTTTATTTTCCATATTTATTCCACCTCTCATTTTTTAAGATCTCATAAATTTTTTTATAGTAATCATATCTAACAGCGAATATCTTCCCTTCTTCTAAGAGTTTTTTAACACCACATCCAGGTTCATTTATATGAATACAATCATTGAATTTGCATCCTTCATTTTGCTGAAATTCAGGAAAAAGTTTTTGAAGAGAGTTAAAATCTTCTATCTCAGGAAGCTCTAAAGATGAGAATCCTGGAGTATCTATTACAAATCCACCCATTGTAAGAGGTAGCAGTCTGCTATCTCTAGTCGTATGTTTTCCTCTTTTTAATCTTTCACTTGTAGCACCAGTTTTAAGTTCTCTTCCATTTTGAAGCATATTTATAATACTTGATTTCCCTACTCCACTCGGACCCCCAAAAGCTGTAAGTTTATCTGCCAAAAACTCTTTAAGATCATCTATACCTATATTTTTTTCTGTAGATATAAAAAGTAGTGGAACATCTATCTGTTTAAGATGCTCTAATCTTTTTTCTATCTCATCCTTTTCACTCTCTTCTATCAAGTCTATCTTATTTATAACTACGATAGGTTGAATATGATTGAAAAAACTATGAAGAATTAATAGTTCTAATCTTTCGTAGTCTATTACGGGATTTTTTGCTGCAAACTGTATAACAAGATTATCAATATTTGAAACAATCGGTCGTGATAATATATTTCTTCTTTTTTCTATCTCCATTATAAAATTTTCATCCGATATATTAACCCAGTCTCCAACTACACAATTTTCTTTTTTTTCTGTTCTTTTTAAAACACCTCGAAGACGGCATTCACGGATTTCACCCTCTACATCGACATAATAAAATCCCTGTATCTTATTTATAACTCTTCCTTTAATATAAATCATCTCCTGATATTTTTCTATTTACTTATAATTATATCTATAACAGCTCCCTGTTCCGTACTTCTATTTGCTTCAACACTTGTCTCAACAACAATTCCAGATTCTAGCCCTTCAAACTCTTTGGAAGTTAATTTTCCCATTATTAGTGAATTTTCTTGCAAGATATTTTTAGCTTCATCTAAGGTAACGCCTAAAAGATCAGGCATCTTAACTTTACTTTTGTTAGAATTTTTATTTACTAGAAGAGATATTTTTCCCCCTCTTAAAACTCCACTTCCAATAGCCGGATCTGTAGATACTACCTCCCCTTCAGCAAGTGGTAGAGAGATTGTCGAGATATTTCCAACTCTTAACCCCTTCGAACTCATTATAGATTCAGCGTCATTTTCATTTAGACCTTTCACATCAGGAACTATAAGATCTGCTGAACCCTTGCTTACCCAAACCCTTACAACTCTATTTCTTTTTATTTTTTTTCCAGCAATAGGATCTTGCATGAAAATCTCTCCCACCGGTCGTTCTGAAAACTCTCTTGAATTTTCAACTATTTTTATTGGCAACTTTGTTTTTTCAAGCTCAATATTGTCAATATTTTTACCAATAAGATTTGGTGATATAAAATAATATTTATTGAAATATTCCTTTAAACCTATCTGTGAGACAAAATATAAGGTTACTAATAACATTATAAAAGAGATAAATCCTAAAATCTTTTTCAAAACTCCTCCTTCAAATCAAAAATCTATATGCTATATTTTAAATCATTTTAAATAATTAATCAATAGCTTCCTTATTTAAAATGATTTTCTTACATATTTTATCGCTTCATGATACTATATTGTAAAAATAATAATACAAGGAGAACATATGCAGAAAAACTTACTTCAAGGAGATCTAAAATCACATTTTGTAAGATATCTCTTTCCAGCTGTCGCAGGAAATCTTTCCTACGGACTTCTAATCTTCATTGATACTATCTTTATCGGAAGAGGTATCGGCACATTAGGACTTGCCTCTCTCAATGTAGCTATACCTGTCTATACTTTGGTAGCTTTTGGAATGATGCTAGGAATAGGAGGAGCAACTGCTTCATCTATAGATATGGGGCGTGGAGATGAAAAGGGACGGATTGATATTTTTTCTACCACTATCATACTTGGAATAGTTTTAAGTTTATTTTTTTCTATTTTCATGAGTCTCTATCTAAGTGAAATTTGTAGATTTTTAGGTGCTAATGATGAGATATTTGAACTTGTAAAAGATTATGTAAATGTTATTTCAAAGACAATTATCTTCTATATAATACCTCATATACTCACAAATTTCATAAGAAACGATAACAATCCTAAACTCACAATGTATTATCTTATAGTTACAAGTAGTGTAAATATAATTTTAGATTACCTATTTATATTTCCATTACATATGGGAATGGAAGGAGCAGCTCTCGCTACATCTTTGGCTCAATTGGCAGGAACAGTTGTTCTTCTTACACATTTTTTAAGAAAAGAAAATACTCTGTTTTTTAAATTTATAAAACTAAAATTTAAATTTATAAAAAGAATTCTTCAAATTGGAGCTTCTAGTTTTATAAATGAGATATCTATGGGAATCATAATCATAATTTCTAATTATCAATTTTTCAAATATCTAGGAAACGAGGGAGTCTCTGCTTTCAGTATTGTTCTCAATATAAAACTTTTAGTATATCTTGTTTTGGGAGCTTTTGGACAAGCCATGCAACCTATTCTTAGTGTTAATTATGGAGCCAATAAAATCGATAGAGTAAGAAAGCTTTTTAGAATAGGAAATTTGACCATGGGAATTACAAGTATATTCTTTTATCTATTACTGGTAACTTTCAGTACTTTTTTTATAAGGCTTTTCAACAGAGATAGTGAACAACTTCTTAATATAACTAAATTTGGATTTCCTATATATTTTCTTTCAACTATTTTTATGGGTGTAAACCTTCAGTTAGGAAGTTTTTTTCAATCAGTCGAATATAATAAAGTATCCTCTATCTTAAATCTTCTTAGAGGTTTTGTCATTATCGGAGTTCTCATATATCTTTTACCATTCTTTTTTGGGGTAATTGGTTTATGGTGTTCATATATCTTAACAGAACTTTTCACAATGGCCTATGCCATATTTTATTATAAAAAAAGATTTAAAAAACATCACCAATGTTAACGGGATAGGACAAACATCCTACCCCTTTAACTTTCAATCTTTAAAATTGATATCTTTGTGAGCTCCATCACAGAAAGGTTTATTCTTAGATTTTCCACATCTACACAAAGTATAATGCTCTT
>JBOFTG010000090.1:0-3156 GCA_051651945.1 Fusobacteriaceae bacterium
TATATAGTTTATAAAAAATTCTATAATCTTCATGGTGAGTATTACGATGGTATCATGGAAAAGATAAAATTTAAAAATAGTTTAGGAAATCTGCCTGAACATATTGAAGTTTAAAATATAAATTTTGGAGGAGTTATGAGTTATGAGTTATGAGTTTGAGGATAATTTTTTAGAAAATCCGGAAATTTTTGCAATAAATAGGTTGGAAGCACATTCTGATCACAAATATTTTCAATCTTTAGAATCATTAGAGATGGGAGATGAGAATTTAAAAAAATCTCTTAACGGAGTTTGGAAGATAAGCTATGCAAAAAATCCTGAGTTAAGGGTAAAAAATTTCTATGAAAAGAGATTTGATGTTTCAGCATGGGATACAGTAAAGGTTCCTGGGCATGTTGAGATGCAGGGATTTGGAGAACCTCAATATGTAAATACAATGTATCCTTGGGATGGTCATGAACAAATAATACCTCCAATGATTCCAAAAGATTTTAATCCTGTAAGTTCATATGTAAAAACTTTTGATGTTCCTAAAAATTGGAATAAAAAAGCTATATATATATCTTTTCAAGGTGTGGAATCAGCTTTTAAAATTTGGGTGAATGGTGAGTTTGTAGGATACTCCGAGGATACCTTTACTCCTGCTGAGTTTGACTTATCGCCATATATTTTAGATGGAGAGAATAGGATAGCAGTAGAAGTTTATAAGTGGTGTAGTGGATCATGGTTAGAAGATCAAGATTTTTGGAGACTCTCAGGAATATTTAGAGATGTCTACCTCTATACTGTTCCAGATATTCATGTGAGAGATTTAAAAATAACAACAGAGATAGATGAAGACTATAAAAAAGTTAAAATTCTGACAGAGATAAAGCTTAAATATCTTGAAGAAAAATCTGTGACAATTATCCAAGAAATTTTTGATGATGAGAAAAATTTGGTAGCTTCAGATGAAAAAGATACAGATATGAATATAGAAATTTTCGAGATGGATATAGATCATCCTGAGCTTTGGAGTGCAGAAAATCCATATCTTTATGAAACTATAATAACAATAAAAGATAGTTTGACAGAAGAAGTCATTGAGGTAATATCTCAAAAAATAGGTGTGAGAGATTTTAAAATAAGAGATAGACTGATGCTTATCAATGGAAAAAGAGTGGTATTCAAGGGTGTGAATCGTCATGAGTTCAGTTGTTATAATGGAAGAGTAGTTTCAGAAGATGAGATGCTCTGGGATATAAAGTTTTTAAAAGCAAATAATTTTAATGCGGTCAGAACATCTCACTACCCAAATATGACGAAATGGTATGAACTTTGTGATGAGTATGGACTTTATGTAATAGATGAGACAAATATAGAGAGTCATGGAACTTGGCAAAAGATGGGAGCGTGTAGACCTGATTTTGTTGTTCCAGATGGAAAACCCGAGTGGCTAGGAACAGTATTGGATAGAGGCAGATCGATGTTGGAACGAGATAAAAACCATCCATCTATAATTATCTGGTCATGTGGAAATGAAGCTTATGGTGGAGAAAATTTATATAAACTTTCACAATATTTCCGTAAAGCAGACCCAACAAGAGTAGTTCACTATGAGGGTGTTTTCTGGGATAGAAGATATAATGAAACTTCAGATATGGAGAGCAGAATGTATGCTAAAGTAAAGGATATTGAAGAGTATCTAAATAGTGATCCTGCAAAGCCATTTATCAACTGTGAATATTCGCATGCCATGGGAAATTCTAACGGTGGACTTCATAAATACACAGAATTAGAAGAGAGATATCCTATGTATCAAGGTGGATTTATCTGGGATTATATTGATCAAGCAATAATGAGACGTGATGAAAATGGAGTTGAATATCTTGCATTTGGTGGAGATTATGATGATAGAGCAACAGATTATAACTTTTGTGTAAATGGTCTTGTTTACGGTGATAGAAAACCATCTCCTAAGATGCAAGAAGTAAAGGGATTATTTAGTGATTATAAAGTTTTTCCAGAAAAAAATAGTGTCATAATAAAAAATCAAAGTCTGTTTACAAATATATCAAAATATACAACCCAATATAAAGTTATGAGAGATGGAGTAGAGATATTTAAAGGGGAAACAATTCTAAATTTAAAAGCTCTTTCAACTGATGAGTTTCAGTTGGATATTCCAGAATTTAAAGTTTCAGGAGAGTACATAGTAGAAATCACTCTTAAACTTAGAAAAGATGAGAAATATGCTATGAAAGGTCATGAAGTAGCTTTTGGACAATATATTTACAAGATAAAAAATGAAAATCTAGAGGGTAAAATTTTTGAAAATACTAGAAAAGTGAGAGTAGAAGATTGTGATGTAAATATAGGAGTAAAAGGCGATGGATTCCATCATATATTCTCTAAGGGATATGGTTCTATAATCTCTATGAAATATATGGGAAAAGAGTTTATTAAAGCACCGCTAATGCCAAATTTTTGGAGGGCTCTTACAGATAATGATAGAGGGAATAAGCTTGGATTTAGATCTGCACAGTGGAAGATAGCTTCTCTTTATGCAAAACATACAGATGTAAATTTGGAAGAGAGAGATGGATCTGCTTTTATTACCTATTGTTACGAGTTGCCAACAACTCCAATTTCAAAATGTAAAGTGATTTATAAAATAGATATCTCTGGAAAAATAGAGGTTACTTTGGATTATAAAGGTGTCGATGGTTTGAGTGAGATGCCGGTTTTTGGAACTACATTTAAAATTCCTGCAAACTATGAGAATATTGAGTTTTATGGAATGGGACCAGAAGAGAGCTATATAGATAGAGTTCACGGAGCTAGATTGGGAGTTTTTCAGAAAAAAGTAAAAGATGAATTAAGTCAGTATGTTATTCCACAAGAATCTGGAAATCATGTAGGAGTAAGATGGTTTACAGTTACAGATAAAACTGGAAATGGATTAAAAATAATTTCTGAAAATATGGAATTTAGTGCACTTCCAAATACAGTACATGAACTTGAATCAGCATATCATCATAAAGATATTTCAAACTCTAACTATACTGTATTAAATATTAATAAGGTTCAGATGGGAGTTGGAGGAGATGATTCTTGGGGAGCACCTACTCATGATGAATATCTAATAAAATCAGATAGAGATATGAGTTTTAGCTA
>JBOFTG010000091.1:0-2320 GCA_051651945.1 Fusobacteriaceae bacterium
TTCTCTCCTTCAATATATATAATATCTTTCTCTCTAAATTTTATCCAAATTTCATCTCCAACTCCGATAGGAAAATCTACTCTATTTTGTTTTATCTTTATCTTTGTATTGGCAGTTTTTACAACAATATCATAAAATCCTGTTTTAAAAACTATGCTGTCTACTCTTCCAGATATATCTCCCTCTTCCAAAACAACTCTCATATCTTCACTTGGTATAGCTATATTTTTTCCACAATATATATTTTTTTGGGTGATCATATTGAACTCTTCACCCGTGAAAATATTTTCAACTCCTAAAAATTTAGCTGTTTCTATGCTTTTCGGATTGTTATAAAGTTTAATAGGTGTATCCAGTTGAACTATCTCTCCACTCTTCATAAGAGCTATTCTATCAGAGAGATAAAAAGCTTCATCTCTATCATGTGTTACAAATATTACAGTAAGATTCATCTCCTTTTGAAGATTTTTTACCATTTTTTGAAGTTTCTCCCGTAATTTTGCATCTAATGCTGAAAATGGCTCATCCATAAGCAGAAGATCTGGTCTCATTACAAGAGCTCTTCCTATTGAAACCCTCTGTTTCTGACCTCCACTCAAACTATTCGGAGATCTTTTATCTAAACCAGACAGTTCTAACTTTTCCATAATGTCTTTAACTCTTTTATTTATCTCATCTTTAGAAAATTTTCTTATTTTCAAACCAAAAGCTATATTTTCATAGACATTTAGATGTGGAAGAAGAAGAGAATCTTGAAACACCATAGAAATCTCACCATTTATATCTATTTCACCACTATCAACTCTGTCTGATCCTGAGATAAGATTCAACAAAGTTGATTTTCCTGAACCTGACTCTCCTAAAATAGATATAAATTCACCTTTTATCATTTGGAAATTAAGATTCTCTATTTTAAATTTATCATACCTCTTATTTAAATTTCTAATCGTTATCAATTTTATCTCCTATTTTTCTATTTGAATATATTATTGTAACACATCTCTCTAAAAATATTATGAGTATCAGATTTATAACAATATATATTATACTATACACAGCTCCAACTTTTATATCACCACCCGAAATAAATGGAAACATCAAAATAGTCAGAGTTATAATTTCTCCTCCTCCTATTATAAGAGTTATCAAATACTGTGCAAAAGAGACTATTACAACAAGTGAAGTTCCTGCTAAAAATGCTGGAAGCAACATGGGAAGATTTATCTTAAAAAATATTTCTAAAGAATTAGCTCCCAAAATTCTTCCCATTTTCTCATAGTCACTATTTATTGTTGTGTAACCAGCTTTAACAGCTCTAATATAATATGGAAAAGTAACCAACGAATGAACTATACCTACTCCTAGAATTGTTTCGATAAGTTCTAACTTTATAAACAGTATCTGTACTCCCATAGTTGTTACAAAACTTGGAATAATTAATGGAAGAAATACTAAAACCTCTAAGAAATTTTTTCCTCTGAATTTTTTTTTAGCAAGTAGTGATGCAACAGGAGTTCCAAGTATCACATTTATAGTTAGTGCTATTAGTCCTATTAGCGAGGTATTGATAATAGCTTTATATGTTCTTTCGCTTCTCAAAACTTCTATCCAGTTGTTTAATGAGAAAGATTTTAAGATAATGGCTACAAATGGAAAAATCATCAAAATTATAGCTATTATTAAAAAAAATCTTAGTAATCTATCTTTCACTATCCCCACCCCTTATCATCAAATCTTGAGAAAAATTTAAGAAAAAGAGAGATTACTCCACCTGTCAGCAAAGAGATAATCGAAACAACTATATTCATCGCCATAACATATCCTCTCTCTTCTAACTCTCCTCTCGAATATATATCATAGATATATACAGCAAGAGATTTCGGATGTGTTACCCCTAAAAGATAAGGTGTTTCAAAAGATATAAAAAAATATGATAAAATTATAAAAAAACTGACAACCAATGTCGGAGCTAAAAGTGGAAGAGTTATCTTTTTGTAAAATCCAAAATCACTCAAACCATAAACTTTAGCAAGATTGTCCCATCTATCTGAAACTCTTTTTACTACTGGCATACTCATCATAACTATAAAGGGAACTGTCTTCCAAAGGTAGGTTATAATTATTCCATATCCATCCTTATCATTAGTCAATATTGGAAAATATCTATAACTCTCTATTATACCTATTTTTTGCAAAATCATACTTAGCACTCCATTTTGCATAAAAACCACCAAAATAGAGTAAGCTCCTATTATGTATGGTGCTAATAGTGGAGACTCTACCAATTTTTGAACAATATACGGGCTCATCACTTTTCTTC
>JBOFTG010000092.1:0-1794 GCA_051651945.1 Fusobacteriaceae bacterium
TTATTCCCATATATTTTGCACTCTCAGTTAAAAGTTCTCCCTCTGTACCTATACTTTCAAGAATAGGATAACGGAAGAGATAACCAAAAAAACCTATAACCAAAGAGAGGTAAAATGAAAACATGAAAAACTGCTCCACATTTTCATCTATATCTTTTTTATCTCCTCTACCTAGGGCGATAGAGATAAGGGTTGTTCCAGCTATCCCTATCCCCTGCCCAAAAGCTAGAGTTACACTTATTATTGGAATTACATAGAAAAATGAAGCCATCTGAACTCCGCCAACTTTTCCTATGAAATAGGCATCTATAAGAGAATAGAGAGTTTGAAAAACATTCGCCAAAAGAATGGGATAAGTAAGTTTTAAAAGTGAAAAAGTCATGTCCCCTTTTAAAAGATTCACTTTAGATTTTTTCATTCCTTATTCTCCTTATTTTTTTTATCTAACTTGCCATCCACCATCTATAGCAAGAATATGACCATTTACATAGTTTGATGCTGATGATGAGAGGAATATCGCTCCACCAACAAGATCTGAAGTTTGTCCCCATCTTCCATCTGGTATTCTAGATAATATCTCACCATTTCTCTTTTCATCTGCTCTTATTGGAGCTGTATTTGCTGTCTCTATATATCCAGGTGCTATCGCATTTATCTGGATATTTTCACATGCTAGTTCATTTGCAAAAGCTTTAGTAAGTCCTGCTACTCCATGTTTTGAAGCTGTGTATGATGGTACAAATTTTCCACCTTGAAAACTTAGCATAGAAGCTATGTTGATTATCTTTCCTGATCCCTGTTTTACCATAAATCCTGCTGCTACTTTACTTAGATGGTAGATTGATGATAGATTTAAGTTTATTACTGTATTCCAATCTTGACTTGTCCCCTCTAATATCGGAGATCTTTTTATTGTTCCAGCATTATTTACAAGAATATCTATCTTTCCCATCTTTTCAACACAGATTTTTGAAGCTTCTAAGGCAACTTCCTCTTTCGAAAGATCTCCTGTTGCAAATTCTATCTTTCTTCCAAGTGCTTCTACCTCTTTTCTCATCTCATTCATATTATCTTCATTATATGAAAATATAAATAGATCTGCTCCGGCTTTGGCTAGACCCATTGCGATAGAGTTTCCTATCCCTGTATTTCCTCCAGTTACCATCGCTACCTTATCTTTTAAACTAAACATCTCTAACATATTATATCTCCTTAATTATTAAGTATGGTATTTATTTTTTTATATTATCTAAGGTCATCCATAGCTACATGATCCATATCAGTAAATGTTTGATTCTCTCCTGCCATTCCCCATATGAATGTATAGTTTTTAGTTCCAACACCGGAATGAATTGACCATGATGGAGATATTACAGCTTGCTCATTTCCCATAACTATATGTCTAGTTTCTGATGGCTCTCCCATCATATGAAATATTTTTGTACTCTCATCCATATCAAAATAGAAGTAAACTTCCATTCTTCTCTCATGAGTATGAGCTTGCATAGTGTTCCATACATTATTTGGAGCAAGCATAGTCATACCCATTACAAGTTGACATGACTTACAAACAGCTGGGTGAACATATTGAAATATCGTTCTTTTATTAGATGTTGAGTCGTCTCCTAAATGAACTGCATTAGCTTTAGCTATATCTATCTTTACAATTGGATAAGTTGCATGTGCCGGAGCTGAGTTTATATAGAATTTTGCAGGAATATTTTCATCATCAGAAATAAAAGTTATATTTTTAGATCCCATACCGATATATAGTCCATCTTTTGAATTAAGAGA
>JBOFTG010000093.1:0-2035 GCA_051651945.1 Fusobacteriaceae bacterium
AAAACCAAAGCTATACTATTAGATTCCTCAAAAAAAGAGATTGGAAAGTTCATAGGTGGTCCTATGAACTTTCAGCTTTTAAAGGGTGAGGGAGTTAAAAATAGAGTTTTGGAAGTTATTAAACATTTCGGAATCGATAACGATAAAACAATGATAGGGGTTGGAGTAGCAGGAGCTGGAAGATCTTTTGAGATAGAAGAGATAGAGCTTGCTCTAGATTTGGCTGGAATAAAAAATTTCAAAGTCACAAATGATGCTCATATAGCTTTATTGGGTGCTCACGGAGGAGAGGACGGAGGATTTTTAATCTCTGGAACTGGTAGTATTGGATATTTTTTAAATGAAAATACCCTTACAAGAGTAGGGGGATTCGGACATATATTGGGAGACGAAGGAAGTGGATACTGGGTTGGTTTAGCACTTTTAAAATCACTTTTCAAAGGCTCAGACAATAGAGGCGAATTTTCTGAAGAGCTCTTGCAAAAAGTTTTAGTTAAACTTTCATTAAAAAATAGAGATGAACTTTTAAAGTGGGTCTACTCAAATAAGGAGAAGGGGAATATAGCATCCTTAGCAAGAGTAGTTTTTGAAAATTCTAATGAAAAAATATGTGGGAATATAATAGAAGAAGCTGTTGAAGATCTTAAAAATATGATTTTGACTCTGAAAAAATCAGACAAGGTTTTAAAATTATCTTTGGGAGGTGGGATTTTAGAAAATCCAACTCCGATAAAAAAATTACTATTAGAAAAGTTAAAAGAAAATGGTGGGATAGAGGTCACAGAGAGATTATACACTCCAGAGTACGGAGCTTTTATCCTGATAGATAAAGAATTTTTTAGGAGATGAAGATGATGATAAAGAAAAAACTTAAAATAGTAACAATAGGTGGAGGTTCCTCTTATACTCCTGAGATAATAGAGGGATTTATAAAAAGATACCATGAACTACCTGTTAGTGAGATATGGTTAGTTGATATTGAAGATGGAAGAGAGAAATTAGAGATAGTAGGGAATCTAGCTAAGAGAATGGTTGAAAAGGCTGGAATCGATTGCAAGATACATCTGACTTTAGATAGAAGAGAAGCTCTAAAAGATGCTGATTTTGTTACAACTCAGTTTAGAGTTGGACTTCTTGATGCTAGAATAAGAGATGAGAGAATCCCTCTTTCATTAGGTATGATGGGTCAAGAGACAAATGGTGTTGGAGGTTTTGCTAAAGCACTTAGAACAATTCCTGTGATTTTGGATATATGTAAAGATATAGAGGAGCTTTGCCCAGAAGCATGGCTTATAAACTTCACAAATCCAAGTGGAATGGTAACAGAGGCTGTTTTAAAACATACAAAGGTAAAGTGTATAGGACTTTGCAATGTTCCCGTGGGTATGAGAAAAGCTGTAGAAGAGGTTTTGGGAACAGATGACTTTATATTCCATGCATTAGGATTAAACCATTATGTTTGGGGGAAACATGTTTATTATAAAGGTAAAGATGTTATAAAAGAGATTCTTCCTAAGCTTTTGAAATCTGAAAAATTTAATCCTAAAAATATAGATTCTACTCCATGGAACGAGGATCAGATAATGGAAGTTGGTATGATGCCATCTCCGTATCATAAATATTATTACATGAGCGATGATATGTTGGAAAAACAGATAAAAGATTATGCTGGAAATAAGACAAGAGCCGAATTTGTAAAAGAGGTAGAAGAAAAACTATTTGAACTATATAAAGATCCAGATCTAAGTGAAAAGCCTAAAGAGTTAGAGAAAAGAGGTGGAGCATACTATTCGGATGCTGCATGTGAACTTATAAACTCGATATACAATAACAGTAAAAAACTTATGGTTGTAAATATACAAAATAACGGAGTTATAGAGGGATTATCAGCAGATGCAGTAATAGAGACAACAGCTATTATAACATCTTCAGGAGCGATACCTTTAAAAGGTGAGAGATTACCAAGTTCAGCTGAAGCAGAGGTAATTCTTTTAAAAACTTTTGAACAATTAACAATAGAAGCAGCAATAAATGG
>JBOFTG010000094.1:0-2380 GCA_051651945.1 Fusobacteriaceae bacterium
GATTTGGTTGTTGGAAGAGAAGTTCTTGGAACATTTGGAGAGATACATCCAGATTTAGCAGAGAAAATGGATATCAAAAAAGAGAGAGCTTATGTAGCTGAATTTAAACTTAATCTTATGGAAAAATATATGAAAAATAAGAGTAAGTATGAAAGAATAGTTAAATATCCAGAAGTTACAAGAGATTTAGCAATACTTCTAAATGAGGAAGTTGCTGTTGGAGATTTAGCTTCTGAGATAGCGAAAACTTCAGAATTTATAGAAAAAGTAAATATATTCGATGTGTATAAAGGAAAAAATATTGAAACTGGTAAAAAATCAGTAGCAGTATCTATTGTTCTTAGAAAGAAAACTGGAACACTTGAAGAAAAAGAGATTCTTGAAACAGTTGAAAAAGTTCTAAATTTAGTTGATAAGAAATTCCAAGGACAGATTAGACAAGCTTAAAAAATACAATTAAAATAAAAAGGAGTTGGAAAATGGATTCGTTAAAAGAGTTATTTAAAATTGGAAATGGACCATCTAGTTCACACACAATAGGACCAGAGAGAGCTGCTAGAAAATTTAAAGAGGAGAATCCTGATGCTGCAAGCTATAAAGTTGAACTTTATGGATCACTTGCATTAACAGGAAAAGGTCACCTTACTGACCACATAATCATTGAAACTTTCAAACCAAAAAATACAGAGATTGTATGGATGCCTCGTTTTGTACATCCTTACCACACAAATGGAATGAAATTTTTAGCTTTAGATGCAGCTGGAAATGAGATTAAATCATGGTTAGTTTTCTCAGTTGGTGGAGGAACTATCATGAATGAAAACGAACCAAGACAGGGTTCAAAAACAATATATAACCATAGCAAGTTAACAGATATCAAAGAATGGTGTGAAAAAGAGAGAAAAGAACTTTGGCAGTATGTTGAACTTTGTGAGGGAGAGTCGGTATGGCCTTTCTTAAAAGAGATATGGGAAGCTATGGAAGCTGCTGTTGAAAGAGGAATAAATACAAGTGGAGTTCTTCCAGGAACAATAAGACTTCCAAGAAGAGCACAAACTTTCTATAGAAAAGCTAGAAACAACGAAACTCAAAGTGGACTTACTGGAAGAATATTTGCATATACTCTAGCTGTATCTGAAGAGAACGGTGGAGGAGGAAGAGTTGTTACTGCACCTACTTGTGGAGCAGCTGGTGTAATACCTGGACTTCTTTATGCTCTTAAGAGAGAACATAACCTTTCAGAAGATGAGGTTCTAAAAGGACTTGCAGTAGCAGGACTTATAGGAAATCTTATCAAAGAAAATGCAACTATCTCTGGAGCAGAGGGTGGATGTCAAGCCGAGGTTGGATCAGCATGTTCAATGGCAGCAGCTATGGCTTGTTTCTTACTTGGTGGATCTTTAGAGCAGATTGAATATGCTGCTGAGATGGCTATGGAACACAATCTTGGACTTACTTGTGACCCAGTTGGTGGATATGTTCAGATACCATGTATAGAGAGAAATGCAGTTGCAGCAACAAGAGCTCTTGACTCTGCAAACTACGCTTTATATACAGATGGAAATCACTCTATCTCTTTTGACCAAGTTATCCAGACAATGGGTGAAACAGGAAAAGATATGAAAGAGGAGTACAGAGAGACATCTCTTGGAGGACTTGCAAAATATATATTTGAAGCCGAGTGTTAATACAAGCGGTTTAAAGAAAAAGATGTCAAAGAGTTTTGCTCTTTGACATCTTTTTTTAGGAGGGAAAATGAAACTTATAGTTGGACTGGGAAATCCGGGAACGAAATATGAGAAAACAAGGCACAATATAGGCTTTGATATAATTGATTTACTGGTTCGTGAGTTTAAAGCACCGACATTCCGTGAAAAATTTCAGGGACTTCTTACGGAGATCAATGTAGGTGGAGAGAAAATTTTGTTTTTAAAACCACAGACATATATGAATCTGAGTGGAGACTCTTTATCTGCAGTAGCTAAATTTTATAAGATAGATATAGATGATATAATGGTTATCTATGATGATATGGACACAAATTTAGGAAAGATAAGATTTCGTCCTAAAGGTAGTTCAGGAGGTCATAACGGAATAAAATCCATAATATCTCATATGGGAGAGGTATTTCCAAGAGTACGGTTTGGAATAGGAAAACCAACATTACCATCTCAAATAGGTGGAGATATAGTTGATTTTGTTTTGAGTAGATTTACTAAAGATGATGAAGAGAAGCTTTGTGAGGGAATTGAATTTTCTCTTAAATGTGTTCAAGATTTTATAAAAGGAATAGATAACGACAAACTTATGCAGAGATACAATAGAAAATAAATTATTTGAAGGGGTGTTTGCATGGCAGTACAAGAGGTAGTGGAAGTTA
>JBOFTG010000095.1:0-5600 GCA_051651945.1 Fusobacteriaceae bacterium
TATTGATTTAGCATTTAATCATAGAATAAAAACAGTAGCTATAACTATGGGAGCTTTTGTTGCTATGATGATAATTGGACCATCTCTTGTAAAGACAGAATTTTTCCCTAAACAGGATTTTGGAAAATATTCTCTTGTAGCAGAGTTGCCAAAAGGTCTATCTATAGAAAGTGCTGAAGAGGTAGCTGATAAACTTGAAAAGATATCGAAAAGTAATAAATATACAAAAAGTTATACAGCACTTATAGATAAAAAGAAAGCTATTTTAAATGTTGATATAGGAGCTAAAGATGAAAGAGACCGTAGCGTATTTCAGATAATAGAAGATATGAGACCTTTGGTTGCAGAGATACCAGATATAAAATCATCTGTAGCAAATGACTTTCAAACAGATACACCAGGTAAAGCTATAGAATTTAGAATTAGTGGTGATGATCTACAAGAGATAACAGAGATTGGAGCTAAGGTTCAGCAGATTGTAACTGGAGCTCCGGGTGCAGTTGACGTATCATCAACAGTAGAACCTGGAAATACAGAAGCTAAGATAATTATGGATAGAGAAAAACTTAAGAGTTTTGGAATCAATCCAGCAGAGTTAGGAAGAGTTATCTCTTACTCTTTTCTAGGAGGAAATCGTTCAAAAGGTGAAACTGTTACAGTTAAAACTGGTACAGAAGAGATCGATGTACTAATAAGACTTTCTGACAAATCACGTAGAAAGATAACATCTCTAGAGCAACTAAATGTGAAAACAGCAGATGGAAACTTTATTAAGGTGTCTGATGTATCAAGCATAGCTTATGGAGAGGGAACATCAGAGATAAACAAACTTGATAAAATATATACTGTTACAGTAAAAGCAAATGATGGTGGAGTAGGTCTTGGGAAAGTTCAAAAGCAATTTTTAGATGCTTTCGAATCTTTAGATCCTCCAAAAACAGTTACATATGGTTGGGGAGGAGATTCTGAACTATTTGGTGATGCTGTAGCTCAGATGGGAGCTGCACTTCTGATATCAATATTCCTAATATATGCTATATTAGCATCACAATTTGAAAACTTTACACTACCATTCATAATAATAGGTTCTATTCCATTAGCTATGATTGGTGTTTATACAGGTCTTATAATTACAGGAAGATCTTTCGATATGATGGTAATGATAGGTATAATAATGCTAGCTGGTACAGTTGTTAATAATGCGATTATACTGATAGACTTTATTGAAATATTGAGAGAACGTGGAGATGAGAGAGCGGTAGCTATTAGGGAAGCTTGCCGTACTAGACTTCGTCCTATACTTATGACAACTATGACAACAGTTCTTGGAATGGTACCTATGGGTCTAGGTCTTGGAGAGGGAGCTGAACTTTATGGTGGAATGGCTATAACTGTAATGTTTGGAATGTCATTTTCAACTCTACTAACTTTGGTTGTAATACCAATTTTATATACATTAGTAGAAGATTTTAACAATAAAATCGCTGGAATGTTCAAGAAAATATTTAGGCTGGCATAACTAATCTGAATTATAGGGAGAGGAATATGGATAGAAAATTGATGTTAGATGGGAATGGAAAGTTTTCTAAAGAGTATTATAGTGGGAATTTTAAACAGATTATTATCTATACAAGTGATAACCAGAAAAAAGGTATTGATGAATTTTTTGAAAGTATAGGTTTTTATGGTTACACAATTATTACTAATCTTGAATCTAGTTGGAGTAGACGGTTGAAACATAGAAACTCTAATGCTTGGCCAGGAACAGATTGCATGTTTATGATAACGATGCGTGAAGAATCTGTAGATGAATTTTTAAAGAAAATAAAAGAGTATAGAATGACATTAGTAGAAAATATCTTGTTTGCAGTAGCAATAACTCCTGTAGAGAGAATAATACCCGATCTTTATAATTTTGATATTTAAAATGGGTAAAATTAAAAAGAGGTGTAATGCCTCTTTTTGATTTTAGCCTAAAATTTTATCCATTCATTCCAGGACAATCTTTAGTATCGATTATAAGAGTTACTGGACCATCATTTAAAAGTTCAACTTTCATGTCAGCACCAAAAATTCCAGATTCCAAAGGTATTCCTAATTTTTCTATATTTGATTTAAATCTTTCATATAAAGGGATAGCTAAATCTGGTTTTGCAGCAAGAGAAAAACTTGGTCTCTTACCTTTTACGCAATCTCCATAAAGTGTAAATTGAGAAACTACAAGAATGCTTCCGTTGATATCTTTAAGTTCTCTATTCATTTTTCCATTTTCATCTTCAAAAACTCTGAGTCCAGATATTTTAGAAGAGATCCAATCTAACTCTTTTTCAGTATCACCATCTTTTATTCCAAGCAAAACAAGAAAACCTTCATTTATTTTTCCGACAACCTCTCCATCTACTGTAACCGAGGCAAATTTAACTCTTTGAACTACTGCACGCATAAAAACCTCCTAAAAAATTAATAATGACATTCTATCTTAAAAAATCTTATAATGCAACATATAGAGAAGATAGAGTTAATAAAATTGATAAAAAGAGAAAAAAATGATATAATTTTGTGAAAAACATAAATTTACAGGAGTGGGGAAGATGAGAGAGAGGGTACTTCTACATGAATTTGCAAAAATTATAAATTCAGATAGATATCAATATACTGAAAGTGATGTGTTAATAGAGCAGGGGATTCAAGATAAGATAGCGGTTTTTGATATGTATTTTCGTAGCACTGAAGACGGGGGTTTTGCAGTGGTTTCAGGAGTTCAAGAGGTTATAGAGTTGATAGATATTTTAAATAAGACACCTGAAAATATAAAACGAGAATACTTCGAAGCTGTAATAAAAGAAAAAAAACTTGTAGAGTATCTGGTTAAATTAAAATTTACAGGAGATATTTATGCTATGAGAGATGGAGAGATAGCTTATCCGAATGAACCTATCATTACGGTAAAAGCACCACTTATTCAAGCAAAAATTTTAGAGACACCAATACTTAATATTATGAATATGCAGATGGCTATAGCAACAAAAGCTTCACGTGTAACAAGAGCTGCTTATCCAGTAGAAGTTCTATCTTTTGGAAGTCGAAGAGCTCATGGATTTGATAGTGCTGTGGCAGGTAATAAAGCAGCAGTAATTGGTGGGTGTATAAATCATTCGAATTTAGCAACAGAGTACAAATATGGAATCTCTAGTGTTGGGACAATGTCACACTCATATGTTCAGATTTTTGGAGTTGGAGCTGAAGCTGAAAAAAAATCATTTGATGCTTTTATAAAATGTAGAAGAGAGAGAGAGGCTAACTCACTATATCTTCTGATAGATACATATAATACTTTAAAAATAGGAATTAAAAATGCTATTCAATCTTTCCGTGATAATGGTATTGATGATTCATATTCTGGAAATTATGGTGTAAGAATTGATTCAGGAGATTTAGCTTACCTTTCAAAAAAAATACGTTCGGAACTTGATGATGCGGGGATGTACAAAGCAAAAATTATACTTACCAATGCTCTTAATGAAGATGTTATTAGATCTTTAAAAGAACAGGGAACTCCCATGGATATATTGGGTGTGGGAGATACGATAGCTACAAGTAAATCAAGACCATGTTTTGGAGGAGTTTATAAAATAGTAGAGATAGATGGTGAAGCTGTAATAAAACTTTCTGAAGATGTTATAAAAATATCCAATCCTGGATTCAAAGAAGTTTATAGAGTTTATGATTGTTCAGGATTTTCATATGCTGATTTAATAACAATTGTGGGAGAGGATAGAGATAAGGAAAATCTTTTAAAAGGTTTAGAGGTAGAGTTGCGAGATGAAAAATGTGATTTTAAAACTAGCATCTTGAAAGAGGGAACTTATACAGTTAAAAAACTGACTAGACACTATGTTAAAGCTGGAGTGATATCAGAAGAATCTGATGAACTTTACGAGATATTAAAAAGCAGAGAGTATTATTTGGAGAACTTGGCAAAACTTTCTGAAGAGAGAAAAAGACTAGAAAATCCACATACTTATAAAGTTGATTTATCAACAGATTTATTAGAACTTAAATACTCTCTTATTAAAAAAATAAAAAGTACTTTAAATTAAGAGAGCACTACAGGGAGAGATAGATGGAATTTAGAGAGATAAAATATATAGAGAGAAAAACTGGAGAGTTAAAACAGGAGAAGGTTCCTGGAGAAAGTTTTTTAAAGTTTTTATATTACAATCCATTTGGAGAACTTTCACTTAATGGAGTTGTAAAAAGGAAATTACTGACATCTTTTTATGGAAAACAGATGGATAAGAAAAAATCAGTAGAAAGAATTTCTGACTTTGTTAAAAATACAGGTATAGACATGAGTGAATCTAAAAGAAAAATAGAAGAATTCAAAAGTTTTAACGATTTTTTTATAAGAGAGTTGAAAGAGGGGTCAAGACCTTTAGATAAAGAGGGAAACAGTTTAACATCTCCAGCAGATGGAAAGATATTTGTATATGATAATATGGATGATCTGAAAAAATTCTTTGTGAAAGGAGATGAGTTCACACTAAAAGAATTTTTAAAAGATGAAGTTTTAGCTGAGAAATATAGAGATGGAGTATTTATGATATTGAGATTAGCTCCTGTTGACTATCATAGATTTCATTTTCCATCAGACGGAGAGATAAGTTCTAGTTCAGCCATAAAAGGTTACTACTACTCAGTTTCTACTCATGCAATAAGAAAGAATTTTAGAATCTACATGGAAAATAAACGTGAGTATTCAATCTTGAAAACTAAAAATTTTGGTGATATACTTATGTCAGAGATAGCAGCAACTATGGTTGGTGGAATAGAGCAAAGTTATAAGCCAGATAGTTTTGTAAAAAAAGGAGATGAGAAGGGGTACTTTTATTTTGGAGGTTCTACTTGCATACTTCTTTTTGAAAAAAACAGAGTTAAGATAGATGTTGATCTTTTAGAAAATAGTCAAAAAGGGTTAGAGACCAAAGTTTATATGGGTGAAAAAATTGGAATATCTTTAAGAGGTGAAAATGAGAGATAGTAGAAGAGGAAGAGTTTTCAAAAAAGGAGATCTTCTAATCTATCTTTTTCTTCTGATTTTTTTCGTTAATATAGCTTATAAAGGTTATAATATGCCGGATAAGAAGGGATCTAAAGCTGAAATTTATGTTGAGGGAAAATTAAAATATGTTCAAAATCTTCAAAAAGATGAAAAAAAAATATTTGTTGATAGTGAATTAGGAGGAGTGAATATTCAATTTGAGAATATGAAGGTAAGAGTGATATCTTCTAACTCTCCTAAAAAATTAATAGTTAAACAGGGATGGATAGCTAAACCTGGGGAGATTCTAATTGGAATTCCTGATAAAGTTATAATAAAAATAATAGGTGAAGGGGATGACGAATTAGATTATGTTGCAAAGTAGAAAAGGATTTATGTTGAAAGTTGGAATAGTTCTTTTAATAGTTGTTGTTTTTCAAAGTTTTCTTCAAAATGGAGAGGAACTTAAAAATATTTTAAATACCGTAATGGGATATATAAAACCGTTTATATATGCTATTTTCATAGCTATAATATTACATCCAATATCTAAAATATT
>JBOFTG010000096.1:0-5216 GCA_051651945.1 Fusobacteriaceae bacterium
AGTGCATGTTGTTGAAGCCATAGGTGCAAGGTTAAGTGGACACCCCTCAGAGTCAACTCCTACATTTAAAACAAAATCAGATGCTCTACCAAGTTTTGAATTTGGATTCCCCGTCATAGCGATAAGTTTTGCTCCTATCTCTTTTATTGATGGCAATATAGATATAACCTCATCAGAGTTTCCACTATTTGATATTGCTATAACAACATCTTTTTTTCCGATCATTCCAAGATCCCCATGAAGACCCTCAGCCGAATTCATGAAAACCGTAGGAGTTCCTGTTGAAGCTAAAGTTGCAGCTATTTTCTTTCCTATTATACCAGATTTTCCAATACCTGTTATCACAACCTTACCTTTGCAATGAAGTATAATTTCCGATACCTCAGCAAGTTCATTCCCTATACGTTCTCTTACTTTTATAAGACTTTCTATCTCATTATCAAATATCGATTTACCATAAACCTTTATATCCATCATTCTCCCCCAACTATCTAGATTTAACTAGATCATCTATTGCAACAGCTGTTTTTAGTATCTCTTCTAACTCATGAAGTTTAAGCATGTTAGGCCCATCACTTTTAGCGTTATCGGGATCTCTGTGAACCTCAGCAAATATAGCATCTATACCGATTGCAAGTCCAGCTCTTATAAGTGGAAATACATACTCTCTATCTCCTGAAGTTGCATCTCCAAGACCTCCAGGTTTTTGAACAGCGTGTGTTACGTCAAATACAACTGGATAATTAAATTTTCTCATCTCAAGAAGCCCTCTCATATCTACAACCATATTGTTATAACCAAAAGTACTTCCTCTTTCACAAAGAAGAATATTAGGATTTCCAGATTCCTCCATCTTTCTAACTACATTTTTCATATCCCAAGGTGCTAGAAATTGACCTTTTTTAACATTTACAGGTAATCCTGTTGCAGCAGCTGCTATTAAAAGATCTGTTTGTCTAGATAAAAAAGCTGGGATCTGTAGCATATCTACAACTTTAGCCACCTCAGCACATTGCCAACTTTCGTGAACATCTGTGATTATAGGTAGACCTAGTTCATCTTTTACTCTTTTTAATATTCTTAATCCCTCTTCCATTCCTAGACCTCTATATCCATGAATAGATGAACGGTTTGCTTTATCATAAGAAGATTTAAATATAAGATTAA
This sequence comes from Fusobacteriaceae bacterium, assembly GCA_051651945.1. GTDB lineage: Bacteria > Fusobacteriota > Fusobacteriia > Fusobacteriales > Fusobacteriaceae > JAGNZR01. The sequence continues at coordinate 1,168 of JBOFTG010000096.1, forward strand.
TCCCCAATCTTAGGCATATATCTTTTAACTCTGTTGCCAAGTCCATTATCATCTCTTCAGATTCTATAACACATGGTCCAGCTATAAGAGTGAATCTATTACGTCCACCTATATCAAATTTATCAGCTATTCTAACTTTTTTTACCTCTGAAACTATCATTATATATCCTCCTTATATCCTCTTAATACTATCTCTCTTCTTAAATATTCACGATCATCAAAATGTATCTTTTCATTCCCAAATACTTGGTAGCTTTCGTGACCCTTTCCAGCTAAAACGATTATACTATTTTTTTCAGCGTTCTGAACAGCTTTTCTTATAGCTATCTCTCTATCTGTTTCGACTAAAACTTTTTCAGGGTTTTTAAATCCAATCTTAATATCCTGTATTATTGTATCTACATTCTCACCTCTTGGATTATCAGATGTCACTATAACCATATCGCTGTAATCTTCGGCTATCTTAGCCATCTCAGGACGTTTTTTTCTGTCACGCTCTCCTCCACAACCAAATACAGTAATAATCTTATGATTTCCTAAATCTTTTACTGTTTTAAGAAGATTTTCTAGTGCATCTCCTGTATGAGCATAATCTACTACCACTAAAAATTTCTGCCCACAATCTACTATCTCAAATCTTCCAGGAGCTCCAATCATCTTTTCTACTCTGTCCATAATAGTCTCCCACTCTACACCTAGAGATATACCTATACCAACAGCAGTTAAAATATTATAGAGATTATACCTTCCTAAAAGCTTTATCTTTCTTACGCTTTCATTCTCTCCATAACTAAATTTTACAAGAGTTTTCTCACCACAATACTCACCTTTTAAATCTCCTTTTTCTATACCATAAGAGATTCCACCAAATTCTGTATAATATCTTTCTCCGTAGCTGTCATCTATATTTATAACAGATTTTCCATCTTCTTTCAAAAGAGAAAATATCTTTTTTTTGGCGTTATAATACTCCTCCATTGTCTTATGAAAATCAAGATGTTCAGGGGTAAGATTGGTAAAAGAAGCCACATCCAATTTTAACATACTGACTCTTCCCAACATAAGAGCGTGAGAGCTTACCTCCATCACCAGATACTTTATACCTTTATTTACAGCTTTAGAGCAAAATTTAACAAGATCCAGAGATTCTGGAGTTGTGTTAGGAGCTTCTATAATCTCATCCCCTATCTTATATTCCACAGTTCCTATACGAGCAATATGTTTTTTTCCAAGTATAGTTTCTACAAGATAGCTTACAGTAGTCTTTCCATTGGTTCCTGTTATTCCAACTATCTTTAATTTATCTTGAGGATAACCATAAAATTCTGAGGCTATCATGCCCAAATTTTCTCTTAAATTTTCTATCTGATAATAATCTATTCCCTCTATTTTTTCTACTGAATCACTATGAATAATAGCACGCGCTCCTAACTTTAAAGCTTTGTCTATATATTTGTGACCATCTGCAAGAGCACCTTTTAGGGCTACAAAAACACCATCTTTCTCTATTTTTCTAGAGTCGTGTTCCATATGCCCGTATCTTTCTCTATTTTTCATAAGTTCTTTTAAAACTTTTTCCATGATTCCTCCATCTTATCTTTCTCATTTTATTTTAGCATATATATCTGTAAAAAAAAAGGAGAGTAATACCTCTCCTTCAGATTATTTTACCTTACTAAAAGCATCTTGGAGAGCCGCTATAACTCCCTCACAAGTGAAGGTTGCCCCAGCAACTATATCAAGTTTTTTAGGATCTTGTTTCTGAACAATTTGCTGTTTCAGATTCTCAACAGCTGGTCCAGCTATTGCTTCTGTATCATCATGTTTTATCGATATCTCTTTAACTCTTACCTCGCCTTTTCTGTTCCGCTCGGCACTTATCTCTACAACTATATCATCATAAAAACCATCACCTTTTCCACTATATTTAGGTAGTTTTTTAAAAGATTGTGTACCGGTTGCAAGAAGTCCTATAGCCAGAAAAACTATAACACTATATTTTCTTATATTATCTATTTTATTCACAAATCTACCTCATTCTATCTGTTATTTTTTTATTTTTACTCTTCCGTCAATTTTCTCAGATGTGATACCCTTTGCTTTTATATACTCAATTACAACCTCATCTAATCCAGGGTAGTTAGCAAGCTCTTTTCTTCCTTTGAAAGCATCATAACTATCCCCTCCAACAGCCATAAAGTCATTTGTTGCTACAGTGTATTTCGTTGTTGATTTGAATTTTTTTCCATTTTTAAATCTGATATTCGATACTCTCTCTCCAACTGGTTTTGTGATGTCAAGGTTCAGAGTGATTCCTCCAACTTGAGCTTGAGAACCAGCTACTTTAGGTGTATCTTTAAATCCATGCTCAAGAGCCTCTTTGATATCTTTTCCAGTCAGTTCTTTTGTTACAACATAGTTTCCAAAAGGAAGAACAGTAACAACATCTCCAACAGTTATATCTCCAGCATTTATCGAAGCTCTTATACCTCCACCATTAGTAAGAGACATATCAGCTCCAGATTTCCATACCATAGCATCAGTTATTAGGTTTGAAAGGTTTGTTTCACCAGTTCTTACAAGATCTCTCTCTCCATCAAGTTTAACGGTAGTTTTCCCTATTACAACCTCTGTGATAGCTTTTTGCTTTTCTTTTATAGTTTCAATAAATGCTTTTATCTCGCTATTTTCTTGGACTCCACCAACAATTTTACCATCTTCACCTTTTTTACCAAGTGCAGTTTCTTTCATGATAAGCTCATAAGTTACAGGATCTATACCTTTTTTAAGATCATCAAAATCAATCTTTAAAACTCCAAGATTTTTGTTGTAATCTCCAGTTTGAACAATCGGCACACCATTTACCATTTTCTTTTCTTTTAATAAAGTGTGACTGTGCCCGTCGATTATAAGATCCACACCTTTTACAGATGCTACTGCATCAGATCTAAGCTCTGGCTTTGTAGACTGATCATCTCCTAGGTGTGACAGAACTATTATATACTCGGCACCTTCAGCCTTAAGCTCTTTAACAGCTCTCTCTGTTGCAGTTACAGGATTTTCGAATACAAGACCTTTTACATTGTTTGGATTTGTCTTATATAAAGTTTCAGGAGTTGCAAGACCTAAAATTCCAACCTTTACACCTGCTATCTCCCTTATCATATGAGGTTTTGTGAAATATTTTCCATTTTCATCCAGAAGATTTGCCGCTAGAACTTCGAATTTTGTATTTTTATCGATTTCTCTTAATCTCTCTTGTCCATAGTTGAAATCGTGATTTCCTGGAGCTAAAGCTAAAAGATCCATCTTATCCAATATCTGAGCTATCGAATCTCCTCTTTCTAGAGTTGCAAAATTTGTTCCGTGAAGTGAATCTCCAGCATCTAGGAAAATAACATTTTTATTAGCTGGATCTTTTTTTAGATTTTGGATAAGAGTAGCTACTCTTGAATATCCCATTCCATCATATTTTCCCTCTACTGCTCTACCGTGAACATCATTTACATGAGCTATAACAAGTTCATAATCTTTTGCTTTCTCCTTAGCTACAGTACCATTTGTACAAGCTTGAATCGATAAGACAATTGCTGCAAGACCTAAAACTTTAAACATTTTCATATTCTCCCCCTAAAACTGTTTTTTTTAAAGTGTATTAATCTAATTTTAGTTTATTTTAGCTTTTTTTTCAACATATTTTATAAAATTTTTAAAATAAAAAAAGAGTCCCCGAAGCAACTCTTTTAATTTCACTCTTTGTAGCAGATTTTACTTGTTAGATATAGACTCTACACCTGGAAGAACTTTTCCCTCTAGGTACTCTAGAGATGCTCCTCCACCAGTTGAGATATGAGTGAACTTTTGGGCATATCCAAGTTGAATTGCAGCAGCAGCAGAGTCTCCTCCACCAATTATTGTTGTAGCTCCAGTTAAATTGGCAATAGCTTCACAAACTCCAATTGTTCCCTTTGCATAGCTTGGCATTTCGAATACTCCCATAGGTCCATTCCAGATAACTGTCTTAGCTCCTGCAATCTCTTTAGAGAATA
>JBOFTG010000097.1:0-9320 GCA_051651945.1 Fusobacteriaceae bacterium
TAATTAGACTTGAACAGCTTTTAGATGAGGGTAAAAAAAGAGCCCTAGAAGTTTTAGAAAGTAAAAATTCAGAACTTTCAGCAGAAGAGAAAGACAATATAGCTGAAATTGTTGGAATGGGAGCGATAAAGTATGCTGATCTTTCTCAGAATAGACAGAGTGCTGTAATATTTGAGTGGGATAAAGTGCTAAGTTTTGAAGGTAATACAGCTCCATATCTTCAGTATTCATATGCAAGAATAAAATCTATAATAAGAAAAGCTGATAAGGAATCTAAAAATGTAAATCTTCAAGCTGAGATAGTTTTCAATAATAATACAGAGAGAGCTCTTGCTCAACAACTATCACTGATGAATGGTGTAATAATAAAAGCTGCTGAGAGTTGCAAGCCAAATCTTATAGCTGATTACCTTTTTGAGACCTCAAAAAAATTCAACAGTTTTTATAATAGTTGCCCGATACTAAATCAAGAGGAGAGTATTCTAAACTCTAGATTACTTTTAGCTTATTTAACATCGGAAACTATTAAAAGAGGATTATCTCTATTGGGAATAAAAACACTTGAAAGAATGTAGGATAGGGGGCTAGCCCCCTATTTTTTTTAAGTTTATTGTAGGTTAGGGAGGAAAAATGTTTAAAATTAAAAGTTTAATCATAGTAACTGGAGTAAGTGGAGCTGGAAAAACAGCAGCCTTAAATGTTCTAGAAGATATGCAATATCTAACAATGGATAATATTCCATGTAATTTTGCAACACTGATATTAGAGGGCTATATGTCAGAGATAAAAAAAAGTAAAGTGGATAAGATAGCTATCGGGATGGATGTAAGATCATTTACAGCTGTAGAGGAGTGCCATAATTTTTTAGACAATATGAGAAAACATCTAGGAGATTTTGAGATAATATTTTTAGATTCTAGCAATGAAGTTATTTTGAATAGATATAATCTGACAAGAAGAAGACACCCTGTAGTTGCAGATACTTTATTAGAGAGCATTGAAAACGAGAGAAAAATAATGAACAGTATAAAAGAGCGTGCCACTAGAATTATTGATACAAGTTTTACCTCAGCAAAGCAACTTGCAGACAAACTTAAAGAAAGTTACTATTTTAATTATAAAGATGCTGAAAAAATAAATATCCATCTACAATCTTTTGGATATAAATACGGCATGCCTATAGATTTGGATTTAGCTTTTGATGTTAGATTTCTTCCGAATCCATATTATATTCCTGAACTAAGAGAGAAAACTGGAAATGATATTGAAGTTCAAAATTATGTGATGGATAGCCCGGTATCTAAAGAATTTTATAATAAATTAATTAATATGTTAGAGTTTCTTATTCCAAATTATATAGCAGAAGGAAAAAAGCATCTCTCTATTGGAATAGGTTGTAGTGGTGGAAAACATAGATCTGTTACATTTGTAAATAACCTATCTAAAGATATAAAGAAAATGAAAAATCTGAAGGTGTATACTTCTCATAAAGAGAGTGAAAAGGGGCATTGGTAATGTTGATGGAGATTTTAAAAGATGTACCTGAAAATCCAGGAGTATATCTGATGAAAAAAAAATCTCAAGTTATCTATGTTGGAAAAGCCAAAAATCTAAAAAAAAGAGTGCTTTCATATTTTAACAGAAATCATGAGGATATCAAGACAGTAGAGCTCGTAAAAAATATAGATGATATAGAGTTTATAATTTGTAACTCAGAGGTGGATGCTCTGATTTTAGAAAATAATCTTATAAAAAAATACTCTCCCAAATATAATATAGCTCTTAAAGATCAAAAAACGTACCCCTATCTAAAAATTAGCAAAGAGAACTTTCCATATCTTAAGATAGTTAGAAACACAAGAGATCTTGAAGATGGTAAAGGTATATATTTTGGACCATATCCAAATGGAGCTTACCATCTTAGGAAAATTCTTGTGAAAATTTTTAAGATAAGAGATTGCAATCGGGATATGGAGAAGATATATCCAAAACCTTGTTTAAAATATTATATGCATTTTTGTAGTGGTCCATGTGTATATAAAGACAATCCTTTAGAATATTTAGAAAGAGTTCAATCTATGAAGATGATTCTTAAGGGAAATGGAGATGAATATATTTTAGAATTGAAAAAAAAGATGAAAAAATTTGTTGAGGAGATGAAATTTGAAGAAGCTATAATTTTAAGAAATCAACTGGCTGAGCTTCAAAATTCTGTTGTTAAACAAATTACAGAACACTTCAAAGATATAGATGAAGATTATTTTACATACTTGATAAAAAATGAAAATCTTTTTATAACTGTATTGAAAAGTAGAGATGGGAAAGTTATAGGAGTAGAAAATATGTTTCTCTCACTGAAAAATAAAATCTATGAAAATTTAAACGAAATAGCGATAAGTGGTTATTACTCAAAGCACGCTCCTCCTAAAAATATAATATTTCAAGAAAAATCAGAAGAAAATTGTGAACTTTTAGAAAGTTGGTTTAGTATAAAATTCAATAGAAAAATAGAACTTTTTTTTCCAAAAATAAAAAGTAGGAAGAGAGAGCTTCTTGAGATGTCAGAATTGAATCTTTACCGTGAGATAGAACGGTATTATAAAAAAAGAGATGTTGTAGAAAAAGCTTTAGAAGAGTTATATAAAACTCTTAATCTTAAAAATTTTCCACGAAGGATAGAGTGTTTTGATATCTCAAATATACAGGGAAAAGATGCCGTAGCTTCTATGAGTGTTGCAATAGAGGGAGTTACAAAACCAGGTGAATATAGAAGATTTAAAATAGTTTGTAAGGATACTCCAGATGATTTTGCTATGATGCGTGAAGTTATAAGTCGAAGATATGGTAAGTTGGAATCGTCAGAATTTCCAGATATGATACTTATAGATGGAGGTCTAGGTCAGATAAATGCAGTGGGTGCTATCTTGGAAGAACTGGGAAAATCTAATATATCCGATCTTATAAGTTTGGCAAAAAGAGAGGAGGAAATATTTAAATACGGTGAGTCTGAACCATACCTTATCACTAAAGATAAAGAAGCTATAAAAATATTTCAAAGAGTAAGAGATGAAGCTCACAGGTTTGGAATAACATATCACAGAAAACTTAGAAGCAAGAGAGTTATCGCATCTGAGCTTGATAAGATAGAGGGGATTGGTCCGAAGAGAAAAGAGGAACTCCTAAATTTTTTTGGAAGCATAGAGAGTATTTTTAATGCAGAACTAGAAGATTTGAGAAAGATTCTACCTCTAAGAGTTGCCAAGAGTATAAAAGAGCATAAAAAACTTTGAAAAACTTGAAATTTGTTGTATAATTATAAAGTTAAAATAAAATCATAGAATAGGAGCACCAATGGCATATATTGTTGTGATACTTATAGGAGCCTTTTTTTATATAAAATTAAAAAATCAGGAAAAAAGCTACAATACACTTATAGGTAAAATGTTGGACAGTTTCAATAATAGTACCCCTTTAGAAAATATTCCCCAAATTATAAATGGGAAATATGAGGAGCATTTTGTTCTTTTAAAACAGCAGGAGCAGGAACTAGCACTCTCTATGAATGAGTTGAGAGAGTACAGAAATGAGTTAGAGATAACTTATAATGCTTTAGTAACTAAATCTACACAGTTGGAGTACAGTAATCAAGCTCTTGAAAAAAGAGTTGCAAACCTTTCAAATTTAAACGCCCTAGCAAGAACAGTACTATCTGTACTTGATCTTGAAAAAACAGTGGATATAATCTTAGATGCTTACTTTGTTCTTACCGGAGCGAAGAGAGTTTCACTTTATCTTTGGGAGGGTGAAAAGCTAAGAGTTATAAAAACTAAAGGAGTTATGACTTTTAGAGGTGAAGTCCAGTATCCAGAAGAGGTACTAAAAAATTTCACTAAAAATGATTACACAAAAGTTTATGAAGATCTCTCTAAAGGTTTTCGTTTAGAGGAGAACGAGACAGTGATAGTCTCTCCTATGGTTGTAAAAGGAAAGCAACTTGGAGTAATATTTATTATCGAAGATAAAGATAGGTTAATTGAGCTTGATGAAGAGACTATTTTGGCACTTGTTATCCAAGTTTCGATAGCAATAAATAATGCAAAAATCTATTCTGATCTTTTGGAAAAAGAGAGAATTTCAAAGGAGTTAGAAGTTGCTTCAAGAATGCAAAAAAAGATTATACCAAAGGATATGACAAATGTTTTTGGACTAGATATAGCCAATTACTTTGAACCAGCAAGAGAGATAGGTGGAGATTTCTATGATTATTACATCTATAATGATGAAACATTCTATCTGACAATAGCTGATGTAAGTGGAAAAGGAGTTCCAGCAGCTTTTCTTATGGCACTTGCAAGATCAATACTCCGAACACTAAGTACAAATGGTATAACTCCTAAGGAAAACTTAGATGCATTAAATAAGATAATCTATTCTGATATAGCGGAAAATATGTTTATAACAGTTATGCACTGTAGATATGATTACAACACAAAGATTCTCTCATATTCAAATGCAGGACATAATCCCATGGTTGTGTATAGAGCAGCATCAGATAGTATAGAGCTTCATGCAGTAAAAGGTGTGGCTATAGGATTTATAAAAAATTATGGATACAGACAATCAGAATTAAAACTTGAAAAAGGTGATGTGGTTGTCCTATATACCGATGGAATAACTGAGGCTGAAAACCAGAGAAAAGAGCTATTCGGAATGGATAAGTTAAAAGAGACAATATATCAAAATAGATATGAAGATGCTGAAACTATAAAGAAAAAACTACTAGTTGTATTAGAAGATTTTACTCAGGAGCAGGAGCAATCAGACGATTTAACATTTGTAATATTGAAAAATAATGAATAAAACTTTTGAAAAATAAAAAATTAAGGTTGGGAGGATTAAGTGGACCAGTATATTTTAAAGATGGAAAATATTAGGAAAACTTTTGCAGGCGGCAAGGTAATAGCTAATGATTGTATAAACTTAAATATTTTAAAAGGTGAAAAGCATGCGATAGTTGGAGAAAACGGAGCGGGGAAATCTACTCTTATGAAGATTCTAAATGGATTGTATCAGCCAACTTCTGGAAAAATAATTTATAATGGGGTTGAGACTATTATCGAGGGTCCGAGTGCTGCGGCAGAACTTGGAATAGGAATGGTTTATCAACACTTTATGCTTGTACCTACTCTTACAGTAGCTGAAAATATGATACTTGGAGTGGAACCTAGAAAAGGAATAACTCTGGATATTGGTAAAGCTAGACAAGATGTAAGAGATGTTTCAAAAAAATATGGTCTAGATATCGATCCCGATGCATATGTAAAAAATCTTTCGGTTGGAATGCAGCAGAGAATAGAGATTTTAAAGATACTTTTTAAAGGTGCTAATCTACTTGTTTTTGATGAACCAACAGCTGTACTTACTCCTCAAGAGACAAAAGAACTTTATAATATAATAGATAATCTTGTAGCTGAGGGAAAAACAATAATATTTATCTCTCACAAACTAGAAGAGGTTCTTGCAATCTCTGATAACATAACAGTTATAAGAAGAGGAAGAGATGTGGCTAATTTTAAAACTTCAGATGCCACTAAAGAGATGATAGCTAACGCCATGGTTGGAAGAGCCGTTCTTTTCACATCTGAAAAGCCTGAAGTTGAATTTGGAAACAATATTATAGAGGTAAAAAATATAACTGTAAAAAATGAATTTGATATTATAAAGGTAAAAGATGTATCTTTCACAATTAGAGAGGGAGAGGTTCTAGGAGTTGCAGGAGTAGAGGGAAGTGGACAAACTGAACTTGTTGAAGCCTTAACTGGTCTTATGAAAGTAGAATCTGGAGAGATAACTCTTGATGGAAAGATAATATCAAATGTAAGTGCTAGAAAATTAAATGAATCTGGTATAGCACATATTCCAGAAGATAGATTTAAAAGAGCAGCAATATCACAGTTTGATGTGAAAGAGAATTTTGCATTTGGACAACATAGAAACAAATATATAAAAAGTGGCTTCCTAATAGATTTTGCTAAGATAAAAGCAGCTACTATGGAGTATATCGCAAAATATGATGTAAGACCTCAAGAACCTGATCTTATGTTTGGTAAATTTTCAGGAGGAAACCAACAAAAGATAGTTGTTGGAAGAGAGCTTGAAAAACCAAATAAATTTATAATAGCAGCTCAACCTACAAGGGGAGTTGATATTGGTGCTATTGAATCTATCCATAAGATGCTTTTAGAAGAGAAAAAAAATAAAAAAGCGATTATGGTTGTCTCTTCTGAATTGTCTGAGATATTAAATCTTTCAGATAGAATAGCTGTAATGTGTGCAGGAGAGATAAGTGGAATAATAGATAGAGAAGATGCAACAGAGGAAAAAATAGGAATTTTGATGGCAGGTGGAAAGATAGATGAATAAAAAACTTGAAAATATTTTAATACCGGTAATAGCAGTACTAATAGCTCTTATTATAGGAGCGGGGATAATAACTTATCTAGGTGAAAATCCATTAACAGCATATTATTACCTTTTTACAGGAGCTTTTTCATCTCAAAAAGCTGTAGCTAGAACTCTTTTAGAAGCGACACCTATGATATTCACTGGTCTTGCTGTACTGTTTGCTTTTAAAGGTGGAATGTTTAACATCGGAGCTCAAGGTCAGATGATAGTTGCAGGAATAACTGCTGCTGGAATCGGAGCTTTTGTAAGTAACAGTTTTATAAATAATGTTTTTATAGTTCTCCTAATTGCTGGTATAACAGGTTTTGCATGGGCATATATAGCTGGTTTCTTAAAAGCTAGATTGGGTGTACATGAGGTAATATCTACAATTATGTTGAATTATATAGCTATGAATTTAGATCAATATCTTATTAACTATCCATTGAAACAGGGAGGTCCAAATGGACCAAACCCACAAACACCACCAGTTATGGAATTTGCTAGACTTCCACAACTGCTTCCAAATACAAATGAAGCATTAAATTTTGGATTTATAGTGGCTTTAATAGCTGTTGTAGTAGTTTGGTTTATATTTGAAAAAACAGTTTTAGGATATGAGATAAAAGCTGTTGGAAACAATCCGTCAGCTTCAGAAAATGCTGGAATAAATGTGAAGTTTGTAATGGCTATCTCTATGGGAATCTCGGGAGCTTTAGCAGGTCTTGCAGGAGCAGAAAGAGTTCTGGGAGGGGTAGGACAATATACTTACAAACAGGGTCTTGTTGCCACTTATGGATTTGATGGAATTGCAGTAGCACTTCTAGGTAAGAACTCTCCATGGGGAGCTCTAGCAGCAGCTATACTTTTTGCAGCTCTAAGAGTTGGTGGAAGATCTATGCAATTTAATACAAATGTACCAAGTCAGATTATTATGATGATTCAAGCTATAATAATTCTTCTGATTGCGGCAGAAAATATGTTTAAGTTTCTAATAGAGAAAAAAAAGGGGGAGTAGTAATGATATCAATAATAACAAGTTTGATTTTAGCAACATTGAGACAAGCTGCCCCAATAATGATAACAGCGATAGGTGGAATGTTTTCTGAACTTTCAGGAGTTGTTAATATAGGATTAGAGGGTATGATGCTTATGGGTGCATTTTTTGCAGCGGTGGCCTCATACTATAGTGGAAGTTGGGTAATAGGGCTTCTAGGAGGAATACTGGGTGGAGCTTTTGTAGCTCTTATCCATGCAATTATAAGTATAAGATATAAAGGAAATCAAACTGTATCAGGAGTTGCGATAAATCTTTTTGCATCAGGATTTACTGTTTTTATGCTAAGAGTTTTATTTAGCCAATCTAGTAACACACCAGTTGTTACAGGTGCTCCAACAATAGCTTCATTTTCAGTTATTATCTATATAATTTATGCAGTTGCAATATTTTCAGGATTTTTTATATATAGAACTGTAACAGGACTTAGAATTAGAGCTGTCGGAGAATATCCACTAGCTGCTGATACAGTTGGAATAGATGTATATAAAGTGAGATATTTTAGTGTTATAATGTCAGGAGCTTTAGCTGGTCTTGGAGGAGCTTATCTTTCAATAGGTGCACTTACGCAATTTACAAAAGAGATGTCAGCAGGAAGAGGATTTATAGCTCTTGCAGCCTTGGTATTTGGAAAATGGAAACCGAAAGGTGTAATATTTGCCAGTCTTCTTTTTGGATTTGCTGATGCAGCACAAGTTTTAATACAACAATATTTTTCGTTTATTCCACCACAATTTATTCAGATGCTTCCTTACTTGTTGACTTTACTTGCACTAGCAGGGGTTGTTGGAAAAGCAGTAGCACCGAGTGCAGTAGGAAAACCTTACGATAAAAATGATCTCTAGGAGAAAATTATGGAAAATCAACTTCAAAACAGATGTAAAATTACAGTAAAATTTAAAAATAGTAGACTCATATTCCATCTGGATAGTGAGATTGAATTTGGATATCTTATAAAAGAGTTTGAAAATAAGATTAAAGAGATGAGCTCAGTATTAGAAGGATTTAAAGGATCACTAGAATTTAAAGGTAGAATGTTATTGGAAGTTGAGAAAAACATAATTTTAAATATAATAAAAAGGAATGCAAAGATAATTGTTGAATATATATATTGCAATCAAATTGATCAAGAAAAAGACAAAGAAAAAGAATTTGAAGATTTGGAAATAAAAAAAAGTATCCCTGATTTCGAAATTGAAGGTTTCAATATAGAAGAAGGTGTAACTAAATTTCATAAAGGAACACTCAGATCTGGTAATAGAATAGAATTTCTTGGAAATGTAGTTGTTTTTGGAGATTTGAATCCAGGAGCTATAGTTGAGGCATCTGGAAATGTAATAGTTTTTGGAAAGATTGCAGGAAATGTCTATGCAGGAACAGAGAGAGAATCCAAAGCTGTAATTGTGGGAATGAATTTAAATCCTGTACAGCTAAAAATAGGAGAGTATATAGCTAAAAATCCAAATCAAGGAGTTTTGGCTAATAAAAAAAGTGATAGAATCGGTTTAGAGATAGCTTTAGTAAAAGATGGGAAGATAACTATCGAGAGCTATGACAAAAATTTTAATTTTTAGGGGTGGATTATGTCGAAAGTTTTGGTTATTACATCAGGAAAAGGTGGAGTTGGAAAAACTACCACAACAGCCAATCTTGGGGCGGGATTGGCAATGGCTGGAAAAAGAGTTTTACTTATAGACACAGATATTGGACTTAGAAATCTAGATGTTGTTATAGGGCTCGAAAATCGTATAGTTTATGATTTAGTTGATGTTATTGAGGGTCGTTGTAAGATAAAAACAGCTCTTATACGTGATAAAAG
>JBOFTG010000098.1:0-1641 GCA_051651945.1 Fusobacteriaceae bacterium
TGAAGCTTTAAAAATTGCAACATCTAATGGTGAATTAAATTGTGTGAAAAATATAGAATTCAAAAAATCAGATGTTTTATCAGCTGTAGAGGGAGAGTTTGATCTTAGTGTATCTAATCCACCTTATATTCCTATAGAGGAGTATAACGAGCTTATGGTAGAGGTAAGAGAGCATGAACCGAGATTAGCTTTGACTGATAATGGAGATGGATATTATTTTTATGATAAGATCAGTAAAGAAGCGAAACCTTTTTTAAAAAAAGGTGGATATCTAGCTTTCGAAGTTGGATATAATCAAGCTGAAAAGGTTGCACAATTTGCAGAAGATAATGGCCTTGTTTTAGTAGGTGTAATAAAAGATTATGCAGGAATAGATAGAGTAGTTATAAGTAGGAGAGTTGGTGAGTAAAATATGTCAACAAAATTAAAAGATTATGATTTTTGTCTTCCAGAAGAGTTAATAGGTCAATCGCCAAGAGAACCTAGAGATTCATCTAAGATGATGGTTATAGATAAAGCAACAGGAAAGATAGAACATAAAAGTTTTTTTAATATAATAGATTATCTCAAAAGTGGCGATATACTTGTAAGAAATTCCACTAAAGTTATACCTGCAAGACTTTTTGGAAGAAAAGAAAGCGGAGCAGTATTAGAGATTTTACTTATAAAAAGAGTTGAGCTTGATACTTGGGAATGTTTAATAAAACATGCCAAGAAGTTGAAACTTGGTCAAAAGCTTATTATAGGAGATAATAGTGAGCTTGTAGCAGAGTTGCTAGAGATAAAAGATGATGGAAATAGAGTTCTTAAATTCAATTATGAAGGAGCTTTTGAAGAGGTGCTAGATAAATTAGGAAAAATGCCACTACCACCATATATAGTAGAGAGTTTAAAAGAGAAAGATAGATATCAGACTGTTTATGCTATAAAAGGTGAGAGTGTTGCAGCACCAACTGCAGGTCTTCATTTTACTCCTGAGCTTCTTGAAAAAATAGAAAAAAAAGGTGTTGAAATAATAGATGTATTTCTTGAAGTAGGTCTAGGAACGTTTCGACCTGTTCAAACAGAGGATGTTTTAGATCATAAGATGCACTCAGAGATATTTGAGATTCCAAAAGAAGCTGTAGAAAAAATAAATAGAGCTAAATCTGAGGGACGTAGAATAATATCTGTGGGTACAACGACAACAAGAGCATTGGAATCTTCTGTAGATAGAGAGGGTAAATTAGTTGAAAAAACAGCAGAAACAGAGATTTTTATCTATCCAGGATATAAATTTAAAGTGGTAGATGCGTTGATAACAAATTTTCATCTTCCTAAATCCACTCTTCTTATGCTTGTTTCAGCTCTATATAATAGAGAGGATATGATGAAAGCTTATGAAGAAGCTGTCAGAGAAAAATATCATTTCTTTAGTTTCGGAGATGCGATGTTTATTTGTTAAAGAACCATGGAGGAAAATATGAGAATAATAGCTGGAGAAGCTAAAAATAAAAAAATAAAAAGCAGAAAAGGAATGGATACAAGACCAACTCTTGGAAGTGTAAAGGAGTCACTATTTTCAATAATATCGCCATATACTTCAGACTCTATATTTTTGGATCTTTTTTCAGGAACAGGAAATATAGCTCTTGAAGCACT
>JBOFTG010000099.1:0-6899 GCA_051651945.1 Fusobacteriaceae bacterium
TTTTCATCTTGCTCTGAATATCTCTTAAGCAGTTCTTGGATACCAGTTGTCTCTGTATCTGTAACTTTTAATTTAATATCTTTAGTATAAGCTGAAAGAGGTATCGCTTTTTCTCCAAACTCACCTTTAATCTCTTTTAAACCTTTTTTATCAAATTTTATAAATTCAGCTTCATTGATTACTAAAGCATCATTTTTCCACTCGGCTTTTTTTCCAAGAAGAATTGTTGGGAAATTTGTTCCTTCATCTCTTTGAAAAAATAGAACACCTTTTGCTATTCCATCTTTTCTATCTATCCTGTCTATATATATACTAAACTTATCTATATCATCCATGAGAATTTTTTCTTCCATCTGAAAAACAGGATTTTCAGATGCAATCTTCAGCGTCAAATATTGAAGCTTCTGGAAAGATTTTGGAATTATACTCTCTTGAAGAAAAAATATAAAAAGAGTAGCTATCCCAGATATAAGAAGGATGGGTCTTAAAGTTTTCTTTGTCCCCATTCCCATAGATGCTATAGCTATACTCTCACTATTTCTTGTGAATTTTGAAAAAGTTACCATAACTCCTAAAAATATACCCATTGGAATAGTCTGTGAAAGTATTGGTGGAAGATAGAAAGAGAGTAATCTAAGAGTATCAACTAAAGATATCCCTCTCACTATTATGTTCTCCATCATAGCCACGATTATATCTATTAGAAATATAAAAGTAAAGATGGAAACTCCCAGAAGTGAAGGCATTTTTAACTCATCTAGAATATATCTTTCTATTATTTTCATAAACTTCTCCTAGAAAATCTTTTTTATATACTGCTCTATCATTCTATTTTTTTTCATCTCATCTATCTTGGTTTTAACCTCTTCTGGTACATATTCATAAAAAACATGAATCCACTCATCATATCTTTCTAACACTATACTCTTTTCACCTATTTTTTTAAAATCAGGATTTTTTTTAACCATAAAATTATACCCTGTAATTAATACCAATATTACTAATATACCTTTTATACCAGAGATAACTCCTCCACCGAATCTAGTGAGAATACCTTTGTCTTGGCTTTTGAAAAAAGCATTTAAAAGTGATGTGAATATCATAAGAAATAGATAAAGAGATATAAAACTTGTTACATAAACTAAAAGATAATTATCTTTTCCTAATTTTTCCCCTACTACTTCAAGTATCATAGGTGTAAAACGCCCTGTAAGATAAAAATTACCTATTACTCCAAATATCGTTATAAATTCAACAAAAAACCCCATTCTTAATCCTGTTATGATGTACATTAGAAGTATTGCCAGGATTACCAAATCGATATACACTTAGTTTTCCACCACCTTTACCCAGAGAGCTTTTAGATATAGTGACTCTGGAATATGAAGAATCCATGGATGATCTTCTGGCTGGTAGTTTATTCCTACAACTTGAAGTAATTTTCCATTTGCTGAAGCCGCCATTCTTGTAACTTCTATTATGTCTTGAAGTGATAGATGGTAAGCACATGTTATTACACCCAAAATTCCACCTTTATCTAGCATCTTGAAACTCTGATTACATAGATCATAGAAAAAATCTCTTCCTCTGTGTACATCCAATCTCTTTTTTACAAGTGATGGAGGATCAAGAGTTATAATATCATATTTGTCTTTTCTTTCTGCCATAGTCTTTAGAAGCATAAATGCATCTCCTTCAGCAGTCGAAAAATCTCCTTCAAACTCATTTAATTTATAGTTTTCATTACATAGGTACAGTGCATGAGGTGCTTTATCTACTGCAACAACTTTTTTAGCTCCCTCTTTTAATGCTGCCATTGAGAATCCTCCACTGCTTGAGAAAACATCTAGGAATCTTGTGTTTTTGTTGATGTATGGTCTTATGAATTTTCTTGAATCTCTCTGATCTAGGAAGAATCCTGTTTTTTGTCCATCAACTATATCTATAGTGTACTTAAGACCGTTGTCTTCCATCACTATCTTCTCTGGAATCTCTCCATAAATAACTCCAGTTTTCTGCTCTACACCCTCTATTGTACGGTTTTCTACATCACTTCTCTCATAGATTCCTTTTGGTTTAAATACTTTTTTTATAGCGTTGATTATATCTTGTCTTAAAAAATCTATTCCAGAGTTTCTGAATTGTACAGAGATATATTTGTCAAACTTATCAATTATAAGTCCAGGTATTCCATCTGCTTCAGAGTAAAATGCTCTTACACAGTTTGTCTCTTCAGCTAAATGCTTTCTCTTCTCATAGGCATTTTTTATCTTTGCAAGTATAAATTTAGAGTCTATAGTTTCCTCTTTTACTGTTAAAACTCTAACAAAAGCAGATGTTCCCTCAGTTACATAACCTCTTGCTATAAATCTTAGATCTTTCATACATACATCTACTATATCACCATTTTTTACAGTTCCATTAATAGAGTGAATATCATCTTTAAAAACATTGGGATAAAAATTAACTATCTTTTTCTCTTTCCCATCTTCTAGTATTACTCTTGCCATTTTTTCTCCTTTTAAACTTAAATTTTTATCAAACATATACCCTAGGAAGTCTTTTTCCTATCCCAGTTAAAATCTCATAATTGGAACATCCAATCATTTTAGATTTCTCCACGATATCATCTCCTATACAGAGAACTTCCATTCCAACTCTCACACTATCTCTTATACTGTTTGGAATTTTGACCATACACATATCCATACAGATTTTTCCTATAATTGGGCATCTGACACCCATAATAGTTACATAACCTCTATTGGAAAGTTCCTTTCGAAATCCATCTGCATATCCAATCGATAAGGTAGCTATAACATCTCCCACCTCTCCTGTTGCCGTTCTTCCATAAGAGATATCCATTCTCTCTTTTAAAGTTTTCAAGAAAAGTATTCTTGTCTTCAGAGCGAATACCATCTTCATTCCAGATATCTTTCTATCACCTAAAATCCCATAAAGAGCTATCCCAGGTCTCACATGAGTTCCTGGAAAATCTCCAGAATAATTTATTATTCCCCCACTGTTGAACATATGAATATATTGAAGTTCTGTGCTTAAAAATCTTCGAAATTTATCTATCTGAGATAAAGTATAATCTCTTGATTCTTTCGAATCATCATCAGATACCGAAAAATGAGAGTAGACTCCCACTATTTTAGGAGTCTTACTATCTTTACAGTCTTCAATTGTTTTGAGTGCCTCTTCAGGAAGAAAACCAACTCTTCCCATCCCTGTTTCTACAGCTATTTGGACAAGTAGATTCAATTTTCTCTCTCTTATCTTTTCTATCTGTTCACCCGAGTTTATTGTAACTTGGATACCTAACTCTTCTGCTAACTCTAAATCCTCAGAGTAAACACCACCAAGTACAAGTATATCTTTTTTTATACCACTTTTTCGAAGTTCAACTGCTTCTTCCATAGTGGCAACGGCAAATATCTCTATCCCCTCTTTTATAAGTTCTTGGACAATTCTAAGGGCACCCATTCCATATGCATCAGCTTTTATTACAGGGATAATTTGGGATCGGGTTAGGCTCTTTATGACCTCAAGATTTTCTACTAAATTTTTTAGATTTATCTCTACCCAAGCTCTCATTATCTCTCCATTCAAGCGGTTAAACCACTATTTTTTCTTCATAATCCTCATCTTCATCTTTAAATTCTACAGTTCCCTTTCCATCTCTATCTTTATCCATTAGGTATACCAATGGAGCTGCTACAAATATAGATGAGTATGATCCAGCTAAAATTCCAACCATCAAAGTAACTATAAAAGTTTTTAGTGAATCTCCACCAAATATAAATATTGCAACTGCTGCAAGAAGAGTTGTAACTGATGTATTTATCGATCTTACCATAACATCATTCAAGCTTATATTTAATATCTCACCAAATGTAGCTCCTCTTTTTTCTTTCTCTTTTAGCTTCTCTCTTATTCTATCATAGATTATGATAGTGTCATTGATTGAGTATCCTAAAATTGTAAGCGTTGCAGCTATAAACTCTGTGTTGATCTCATAACCAAGAAGAGATATCACACCTAGTGCTATAACAACATCATGAATAAGAGTTACTATCGCACCTATTGCAAATTTAAACTCATATCTAAGTGTAATATATAGTGTTATCAGTATGCTTCCAATTACGATTGAGTATAAAGCTGCATTTTTAAGATCTTTTCCAACACTAGCTCCAACTTTCTCTGTTTTCTCAAGAGAGTATTCTCCCATAACTTTCATCTTATCTACAAACTGATCTTTAACTTCTTCACTCATCTCTTGAGTTCTTATTATTACAGTGTTATCTTCTGAAATCTGAACTTTTCTAGATCTTGAATCGAGCTGTGGAATCTCTTTTGCAATCTCGTCCAATCTTCCATTTATCTTTGTAAGATTGATATCTTCACTAAATTTCATCTGAAAAAGATTTCCACCAGTAAAATCTATTCCATAGTTTAACCCCTTAGTTAAAAGTATCCCTAAAGATAAAATCACAAATACAGCACTTATTGAAACATATAATTTACTTCTTTTTATTATATCCATATTACGCATTATTTTGTCCCCCTTTTACTCCAAATAGCTTAGATGTGTTGAGTCTGAAAATTTCTACAAACCCAATAAGCATAGCTTTTGTTAGAGTAAGAGCTGTAAACATAGATGCTATCGCACCTATTGTAAGTGTAACTGCAAATCCCTTTACTGCTCCTGTTCCAAATATAAATAATATTGTTGTTATTATAAGTGTTGTAACTTGACCATCAAATATAGATGCAAAACCTTTGCTGAATCCTGAATCTATAGAACCCATAACACTATTTCCAAGCTTTAACTCATCTTTTATTCTCTCAAAAATAATTACATTGGCATCTACAGCCATACCTATAGATAATATAACTCCTGCAATTCCTGGAAGTGTAAGAGTAGCATCTATAAAGTTTAAAGTTCCAAAAGTTATAAGCCCAAAAGAACCAAGTGCAAGTATAGCAACTATTCCTGGAAGTCTATAAAGTATCATCATAAATACCCCGATAAGAGCTATAGCAAGCTGTCCAGCTTTTATACTTTTAGCTATAGATTCATCTCCTAGAGATGCTCCTACTGTTCTTGTCTCTACTATCTCGGCTTTTACAGGAAGAGCTCCGGCATTTAGCAGAGTAGCTGTAGCTTTTGCTTCATCCACAGTATAGTTTCCTGTTATAACTCCGTTTCCACCTGGAATTTCAGAGTTTATAGTAGGAGCTGTCTGGACTGTTCCATCCAAAGTTATAGCCAGTTGCTTTCCTATATTTGTTCTTGTTATCTCAGAGAACTTAATTGCTCCCTCGTTTGTCATCTCAAACTGAATCTGAGGTCTTCCTAAATTATCATAAGATACATCAGCTTTTTTAAGAGCAGCTCCTGTAAGAAGTGCCTCCCCTAAAGAACCATCCTTATCCATAATCTTAAACTCCATAAGAGCTGTCTTTCCTATCATTTTAACAGCTTCTTCTGTATTTGATATTCCAGGAAGCTCTATTATAACTCTGTTTCCACCTGTTTTTTGAACAACAGATTCTGCCACTCCAAGTCCATTTATTCTTCTGTCTAAAACCTCTACAAGTCTATCCATAGCTTCATCATCAAGTTTAATCTCATCTTCATTGGCTTCTAAAACAGCATAAACCCCACCTTTTAAATCCAATCCTAACTTAATAGGCTTCTTAAATGTCAGCCACGCTGCTCCAAAAACCACAGCTAGTACAAACAGTAGCTTGACTAATGTATTTTTTCTCATAACTCCTCCACTTCCATTTTTTTTATCTTTTTCCATCTAAAAAAGCTTGTAGTATAATATCGGCCGCAACCTTATCTACCACTTTACGCTTTTCTAGTGCCCCTTTGCTTCCCATCTCTGTTAAAATTCTATCGGCAGTTACAGTTGTTAACCTCTCATCTACCTCGAATATCTCAAGATTTGGAATATTTCTCTTTAACTTCTCAATATATTCCCTAACTTTTTCAGCTTGACGCTTCTCTGTTCCATCTAAACTTTTAGGAATACCAACCACAAGTTTTTTGGTGTTTTCCTGCTCACAAAGCTCTTTTATTCTCTGAACAGATTTTATCTTTTTTCTATCAATAACCTCTAGGGGGGATGCAAACATCCCCATTATATCTGATCTTGCAACACCTATTCTCACATCCCCAATATCTAGAGATATATATTTTTTCAACATTAGAGTCCCTTTTCTATAAGAGCTCTCACAGCTTTCATAGCCTCTTCAACTTTATCTCCATCTTTTCCACCGGCTTGTGCAAAGTCAGGTCTTCCCCCACCTTTTCCACCAGTTATCTCGGCAGCTGTTTTAGCAAGATCTCCAGCTCTTAATTTTCCAGTTAGGTTTTTTGAAACTCCCACAGCAAATACAGCTTTATCCACATTACTTCCAAGTGCTACAACACATGTTGGGAATCTGTCTTTTGCTTTATCTACTATCTCTCTTAGGTAGTCAGCGTCTTTTCCTACAAAAGTTTTTACAAGAACCTTAACCTCTCCAATCTCTTCGATTGAATCGAACATTGAGTTAGCTTCAAATCCAGCTATCTGTGATTTTAATTTTTCTATCTCTCTATTACCATTTTTTACCTGCTCCAACATAGTTTCTACTCTCTCTTCCAGAGAATCTAAATCTGTTTTCAGAGCTTTTGCTGCACGTCTTGCTATCTTCTCGTAATGGAAGAAAGATTCGTAAGCTTTGTAACCTGTTTGAGCCTCTATTCTTCTAGTTCCTGCTGCAACTCCAGATTCACTTACTATATTAAATATAGCTATCTGTGATATGTTTTCTACGTGAGTTCCACCACATAACTCTACTGAGTAGTCTCCAATAGCTGCAACTCTTACTCTATCTCC
>JBOFTG010000100.1:0-6304 GCA_051651945.1 Fusobacteriaceae bacterium
TAGCATAGTTGCTGTTTCTAATACAAAAATATCTTTGTCTGATCTATCAGCAGCTAATTTTGCTGCACCAATTATATTTTTATTGTTAGGTAGAATAATTATTTTGTCTCCTGTCAATTTATTCAGACCCTGCTCAATATCTGCAACACTCGGATTTTGAGTTTGTCCTCCTATAAGAACTGCTGAAGCTCCATTGCTAAGAAAAAGATTTCCTATCTCTCTATTGTCGGCTATCGAAAAGTATGAGATATTTTCTTCGTTCTCACGATTAAACATATATCTATTTTCTTCATGTGAGTGTTCTTCACATCCACAACCATCTTCCATATCATTTGGATTAAGAAGTGTATTTTTGTGTTGAATCTCCATATTGTCTATTTTTATATTGCTTAAATTTCCAAATGACATCGCTATCTCAAGCACTTGCCCTGGATTATTAGTATGGATATGTGTTTTGGTTTTTTTTGCTGTTTGAGCACAAACCATCGAGTCTCCCATATCTAGTAACTTTATTTTATACTCATCTAATTTAAAAGAACCGTTTTCTATTACAAACTCAGTACAATATTTGAATTTAATATCTTCATATATATGACCTACAGCAGTTATATCCAGCTTCTCTCTTCTATTTGCTTGTGATTTAACTATTCTTGCTAAATCTTTTAACATTTCAGGATCTGTTATAGATTTTTCAAATCCCTCAAGAATATAAAATATACCTTTTCCTCCAGCATCTACAACACCAGCTTCTTTTAATTTAGGAAGCATATTTGGAGTCTCTTCTACTGCTGCACCTGCAATATTTTTTACATATATTAGGAAATTAACAAAATCATCTTTTGGACCATCATATTTAACTGCTTCCTCTGCAACTCTTCTAATTACAGTAAGCATAGTTCCCTCTACAGGATTTATAACTGCTGCATAAGCTCTGTCTTTCGCCATAGTAAAAGCTTTTGCTACATCTTCAACTGTAACTTCCTCTTTATCTCTTATTCCCTCTAAAAAACCTTGAAGAATTTGAGATAGAATTGTTCCCGAGTTACCTCTTGCACCAAGAAGTATAGATTCTGAAACTATCTCTACAAGCTCATCCATCTTTGGTTCATGACTCAGTTTTATAAGGTCATTCTCCACAGCTTGAAGAGTCATAGACATATTCGTTCCCGTATCTCCATCTGGAACAGGGTATACATTTAAATCGTTTAACACATCTGAATATTTTGAAAGCCATCTACTTGCCGCAATCAACAGCTTTATCAGCCTCACTGAATTCAAAAACTTTATCTCTAATTTCATAATTTCCTCCTGGAATATTTTTTAAAATGTAGGGGGAGTAACTACCCAGATAGCTCTTGCAGTTCTAGCTGTATTGTTTTTAAATCTATGTTTTTCTGTAGATTTAAAATAGAAACTATCTCCCTCTTCTAACGAATGAACTGCTCCATCTATATATATATCCAGTTTTCCCTCTAATATAAATATGAACTCCTCTCCATTATGAGTGTAATATCCTCTTCCACTCTCACCGTAGGGTCCTATCTCGTACAATATTGGTTCCATCTGTCTCTCTATTTTAGATGAAGTCAGAAGTGCCATTCTTGTATTTGAATCTATACTCTCAACATATCTTCTCTGATCTTCTCTCATTAAATCAGAATTTTTCTTTTCTTCCTCATCTTCTATAAGATAGCTTACTCTAACCTCTAGGGCTGTTGCTATTCTTTTAAGATTCTCAATTGATGGAGATGCTTTTCCCTGTTCAATCTGAGACAAAAAACTCGCTGACAATTCAACCTTTTCAGCTAAATCTCTCAAGGATAGCTTAAGAGCATTTCTGCTTTTTTTTATTCTCTCTCCTATATTCATAGTAACTCCTCATTTCAATAATTTTATTATTTAAGCTGCGAAATAGCATTATCTGATTAACAACAGATATTATTCATTCAAACTATTATACAGTTTTTTTCCTTTTTTTTCCATTAATATTTTTTAGCAAGACCCTAGAATATTATAGTCCAGAGCGAAACCATTATAAAATTACCTATCATTCCTGCTAGAAAATCATCTAGTACAACTCCCACTCCGTGACCAAAATTTTGAGAGTGGTTTATAGGTCCTATCTTAGTTATATCCAAAATTCTGAATATTAAAAACCCTAGCCCTATAGCTACGAGATTTTGATTTAAACCAACAGGATTTATAAGAAAAAGAGTAGTCATAAACCCTAATACTTCATCTATAACAACTGCTTGTGGATCTTTTTTATGATAGATTTCTCTCTCACATATATCTGAAACATAAACTGCAAAAGCAAAAAATGTCATCAGAAATACAAAGTAGAAAGAGTTATAAACCATGTTGTTAGGAAAAAATCTTTTGATATAGTTCATCAGTATATAAAGAGGTATTCCTCCCAATGTTCCAAAAGTTCCCGGAGCAAATTTCATATCTCCCAGTCCAAACCAAGTTCCAAAGTTTTTAGCTGTTTTTTTATCCATTAAAATACTCCTTTCCAGTAGTTGTATCCCGATACCTGCTTCTCAGGATTTTTAATATCACTTATTCCTTTTACAATTTTTTCTATCTCTTCAACAGATTCATTTCTAAACTCTAAAACTACCTCATCTATTAGAAGAGTTTTTATCTCTTTCATAGAATCTGTTATATCTAAAGCTCTATTTAGGTATATCTCACTATTTCCAAATTTATTTATAGCAATCGAGAAACTATCCTCTTTATCGTTTTTAAGTTCTGTTGCTTTTTCTACAAGAGTTGCTTCTATCTGCATAACTTTTGGCTTAGAGTATATAAGCAGAGCTTTTTAACTTTGTAGCTCCTAAATTTTTTATCTTCTCAAAGCTTAACTCAGGGGATATCATAACTGTCTCTATCTTAGAATTTTTCTCCCATTCAGAGATTGTATATCTATTACTGATATTTAAACTCCAGTGAAGAGTAAGGTTTTTTCTTGGATTTTGTTTTGTATCAAGCAGAGTATATGCTATTTGTGAATCATACTTTACCCTATCTAAATTTTTCTCTTTTACAACTCCCACATTGGCATAATAGATTTTATCTATCCCTAACTCTTTTAGTTTTTTCTCCTGCTCAGAGGTTGTAACAATAGCTGAAACTATTGGATTTTTCTCTTCTACTAACTCTTCTGCTTTAGTTACTATATATTTAGCTTGAGAGCTATTTTCTCTTCTGTAAGAATCTGCTATCTTCTCTATAAGATCTTCTGCGGCATCTCTTTTCATAGCTTTTATGATTGACACTGGAATAAACAGATTATCCTCTAATTGGAAATCACAGTTTCCTAAAAAGAACTCTGTCTCTCCAAGTTCAGAAAGTTTATCTTGAATATTTTCAGCAGTTATAGGTTTTTTACCTGCTACTTCAACTTCTTTCTCTCCAGATGCCTCACCAGTTAATATCTCACCTTTTAAGTTTTTGTAATAAAAAGTTAATTTAGGCAATTTATTTAGTTCAGCTTCAAACTTTCCACTTATCTCTATTTTTTTATCACTATGCTTTCTCTCAAGATTTATAGTATCCTCTATCTCTTTATCAAAACTTTTAAAAAGATAACGAGTTCCAACAGGTATATCTTGCATTATAAGAGTTTCTCCTGGAAAAGCTTCCTTACTCTTATCAGCACTACTACTAAGTGATTTTTCACGATTTTTATCAAAAGTTCTATGAACTATCTTACTTATATATGCCCCGCCAAGTTTTTCAAAATCTTTAGACAGATATGTAACTCCATCTCCCAACATAATTCTTTCAGAAATTTTAACCTCTTTTCCGTTAAATATTCCTATCTGTTTTCCAAGATTAAAAGAGTATCTAGAGTTAATAAGATTTTTCTCCTCACTATGAAAATATCCTTTACTATATCCTCTATTAAATATTCTACTTATTCTCTCTCTTCTCTCCTCTCCATCTATCAGAGCTTTGAAGTATCCAGTTAATTCATGGACATATTTTGCTTCTTTCATACGTCCCTCTATTTTTATAGATTCTACTCCTATCTCTTTAAGGAAATCTATCTCCTCTTTTCCCATAAGTTGATCTTTCGGGCTTAGAATATAACCCATATCTCTTCCATCTACATTGTACATTTTTCTACATGGTTGAGCACACATTCCACGATTTCCACTACGAGCTCCTATAAAACTACTCATATAACATTTTCCAGAATAACATACACATAAAGCACCCGAAACAAATATCTCTAGCTCTATTGTTGTATTTTCTCTTATCGATTTAATCTCTCTCAAAGAGAGTTCACGTGATAGTACAACTCTTGAAAAACCTAACTCTCTTAGATATTCAGCTTCTACATGGTTTGAAACTGTCATCTGAGTACTTCCATGTATCTCAATTTCTGGAAAATTTTCTTTAATAAATCTAAACATTCCCAAATCTTGAACAATTATTGCATCTAAACCATATTTATAAAGCTCATTTAAGTTATGATAAAGAGGTTCAAACTCATTATCCATCATTATTGTATTAAGTGTCATGAGTATCTTTGTTCCATGCTCATGAGCATAATCTATAGCTGCCTTATACTCTGTTAGGGTAAAGTTTTTAGCACTCTTTCTAGCTCCAAACCCTTGAAGCCCCATGTAAACCTCATCAGCTCCAGCATCAACTGCTGCATAAAATTTTTCTATATCTCCAGCTGGTGCAACTATCTGTAATTTTTTTACATTTTCTTTTATATGTTTCATTTTTCCCTCTCTCTTTCTATAATTATTATTAAATTTTACACTATTTTACACAGAGTTACAAGGAAAAAAAGGGAGAGAATTTTATCACTCTCTCCCTTTACAGCTATGTAATTTTATTTTTTAAAGAATTCTTCCCATTCCTGCTCTTTAAATCCTATAAGAATTCCTTTTTTATCTATAAGAAGAGGTCTTTTTACAAGCATACCATTACTAGCTAAAATTTGAAGAAGTTCCTCCTCATTCCCAATGCTAACTTTCTCTTTAAGATTCATCTCACGGTACAAAACTCCACTTGTATTGAAGAATTTTTTTATAGGCTCCCCACTAATTTTTAAAAAAGATTTCAACTCTTCAACTGTTGGATTATTCTCAACTATCTGTCTATCTTCAAAATCTATCTCATTAGCTTCTAGAAATTTTTTTGCATTTTTACATGTGCTACATTTAGCATAATTTATAAAAGTTACCATTTCCCCTCCAATTCTTACGGTGTTGTATTTTTTAATAATTTTTGTATTTCAAGCTCTTTTTCAGCAAGTTGCTTTTTCAAAATTTCTTGCTCTTTTAGATACTTCAACAGTTTTTCTCTAGATTCTATCTCTGTTTTAAGTTTTGTATTATCCTCTTGAACCTTTTCAAGATTTACTGATGTTGAAGTTGGTGCTATTTTTTTAAATGGTAATACCTGAACTCTTGGCTGTTCTTCTATCGCTACATTTTCTTTATCCCCAACATATAAAACTATATCACGATTAACTCCTGAATATGGTGATCCTTCAGTAATTGGAATTATAATCTCTGCATAACCTCTTTTTGCATCTTTAATCTCTTCACTATCTGCTGAGAAAAGTTTTTGTGCTATATATATATTTCCACCAGATATACCCGTTGATGGAATTGATTTCAGATTAGAACTAGGAACTATATAGGCTTCATAGTAATCGTTAACTCTTATACTTGTTGGTGTTAGAGTTTCAAACCAACCTTTATTTTTCTGTTTGAAATCATATGCACGGCTCGCTTTTTTATCCATACCAATATATTTAGCTTTATTCCAATCTATAGTTATAAGTTTATCTGAATTATTTTCAATTTTCATAACTATCATATCATCTTTGAAATCATATTTTATCTTTACACCACTATCTTCAATTGTTTTGTCACCTATATTTAACTGTCTTCCTGTTACCATATCTCTAGCATCATAAATTTTTGATGCCTCTGCTCTTGATGTTACTAAACATATTGCAAAAATCATAAACCCCATTTTTAAAATTTTCATAAGTTCCCCCTATTAGTAAAAACAATCTAGCTCAATTATATTTTATTACCCTCTCAAAATCAAGAATTTTAATTTTGATTTAAAAAAAGAGACCCGAAAGTCTCTTTTGAAATATTTTTAGAAAGGTAAAATTAGAACCAAACCTCAGCTTGAACTCCAACATTGATACCATTCTTTTGGTCATCATTAATAACTTTTTCATCGGCTCCTAAATAAGAAACAAAAGTTCTGATTTCAGGTCTAGCCCAGAAATTTGTATCTAATTTAAATGTTGGTGCTA
>JBOFTG010000101.1:0-2216 GCA_051651945.1 Fusobacteriaceae bacterium
GAGTTATGAGTTTAGGATTTTCAGTATATTTTGGTTTAGATAACACACAAGATGAAAATATACAACTATTAAAAGATGCACATAGATTAGGTTTCACTAGAATATTTACATCACTACATATACCAGAAGCAAACTATGATGTTTTGAAAAAAGAAGTAAAAGAGTTTTTTGAGTTAGCGAAAGATTATAATATGGATATTATAAGTGATATATCTCCAAATACATTTACTTTCCTAGACTTGGAAAACGCTGATTTAGAGGGATTAAAAGATTTAGGAGTTAAAACGATACGAATAGATTTTGGTTATACTGAAGAAGAGATTTCGGCTATGAGTCAAAATAAGTTTGGAATTAAAATTCAGCTCAATGCTTCTACAATAACAGAGAGTTTCTTCGAAAAGTTAGATAGATTATCTCCAAACTATAGCAATATAGATGCATTACATAACTTTTACCCGAGAAAAAATACTGGAATATCAGAAGAGTGTATGATTAAAAAGAATAATATGCTAAAATATAGAAAAATAAAAGTCTACGCTTTTGTTCAATCGAACTATAGAAAAAGAAGTCCTATGAAAGATGGACTTCCTACTCTTGAAGCTCATAGAGATTGTGATGTAAGAGTTGCTGGAAATCATCTTTTCGCAATTGGAAATGATGGAGTTTTCATAGGAGATTCTCTTCCAAGTCTGCAAGAGTTAACTAGCCTACAATCTTTAGATAAGGATTGTGTTCAACTCAGAATTTCTCGTAAAGTTGAAGAAGAGAGTTGTATCAGATTATTAGGTAAAATATACTCTTCAAGAACAGACTCTGCTAGAGATGCTATCAGAGCTGCAGAGAGTAGATTGTATTTAGAAAATTGCTCTATCGAGAGTGAAAATACTGTTAGTAAAAAATATGGTGACATCACTATAGACAACAAGGGTTACTCTAGATATGCTGGTGAGCTACAGATTGTTTTAAGGGATATTGAAAAGGATGAAAGAACAAATGTTGTTGCATCAGTTCTCGAAGAGGATTTCTACTTACTAAAGTATATAGTGGATGGAAAAAGGTTTCGATTTGAATAGAGATTAGGAAGTGGTAAGATGAACGTATTAGAGTACTTAAAACAGAATTATTTTAGTTTTACCGAGAGTGAAAAATTTATATCAGACTATTTCCTATTAAATAAAGAGATGGTTATAAAACTATCTTCAAAAGAGATTGGTGAGCTAACTAATACGTCTGCTGCCACTGTTGTAAGATTTTCAAAAAAGCTAGGTTTTTCTAGTTTAAACGAGTTGAAATTAAGTTTAAAATTGAGCTCTCATAAAGATGAAGAGAGTTCTAAACTGAAATATCTCGATAAAAATCTTAAAACAAGAGATATTATATACGGTGTCCAAGAATCTATGCATAATATAATTGATAAAACAGTTGGATTGATTGATGAAAAAGAGTTGGATAAAGCTATTCAAATGCTCATAAATGCTAAAAATATCTATATATTCTGTATTGGAGTTTCTGGATTGGTAGGACTTGATTTCTACTATAAATTAGTGAGAATAAACAAAAAATGTACTTTGCATACAGATTCACATCTACAAATAACTTCATCTGTACTGATGGAAGAGGGAGATGTGGCATTGGCTATATCATACTCTGGTAGCACGAAAGAGGTTATCAGTTGTGTGAAAAATGCTAAAAATAGTAATATCCCTGTTATCTCAATAACAAAAGCTTCTGTTAACAATGAGTTAGAAGAGCTTTCAGATATTACACTTAAAATCCCCTTTGTAGAAAAGACCTTGAGAGAGGGAGCTATGAGCTCTAGAATATCACAGCTATCTGTAATAGATATGCTCTTTATTGGAATCGCTCGTAACAACTTTGAAGAGATTGAAAAAAAGCTAATCTTAACAAGAGAGGCTATCGAAAATATATAAAAAAAAAGCCCCTCTGAAATCTCAGAGGGATTTTTCTTATATATTCATTGCAAGAGCTATTGAACCTAAAAGACCAGCATTATCTCCAAGACCTGGAGCTACGATATAGTTGTCTATATCTTCTAAAATCTCTTTTGTTTGAACGTAGTTATTTAATAACTCTTTTACATTTTTTCTAATTAGTGGGAATAGTTGAGTTTGTTTCATAACTCCTCCACCAAGAATTATCTTCTCAGGTGAAACTGTTAAAATATAATTCACAAGAGCTTGTGCAATATAATAAGC
>JBOFTG010000102.1:0-3101 GCA_051651945.1 Fusobacteriaceae bacterium
ACTAGAGCTTAATGATTCCCATCTTGATTCAAACAATTACTACCTTCAGTTAAAAGATAGTAATATCCCTAAAATCAAAAGGTGTGCAAAGCTTTTATCTCTTATTTTTATTAAAACAGATTCAGTTGAATTTTCTAAATACAATTTTTTCTTTGAAAAATCAAATCTTTTTATAGAATTATTAGAAGGGTATTTAGGTGCAATATCTGACCACGATAAAAACACACTATTAAATATCTTGGAATTAGGAATATATAGAAAAAAATTCTCATTAAACTTCAATGAAGATAATATTTTTCACTCGGATGATAAACTTTCAAATCTTATACTCGAAATCTCTAATAAAATAGATTTAAAACTTTATGCAGAAGATTTTTATAGACTTTGTATCTTTTTAAAAAATTCTATCTCTTTACGAAATTTGGTTTGCACAGAATCATCTCCAAGAACCATACTTATCTTAGATGGAACACAAAATAACTGGCTGGGAGAAATTTTAAAAAAACATATTGAAGATAATTACTATTTAGATGAGATTATTATCTCTAATTATTTAGATTACTATTTTAAAAAAGATTCAAAAGAATACTCTCTAACTTTCAAGCTAGAGATTCCACCAACTTTTTTCCCAGAAATTCAAGAACTCAATTGGAAAGCTTTTTTCAGAGATTCCAACTATCTCGATTCATTTAATCTTTGCAAAAGAATAAAGTAAAAAAAGTGAGCTCATCATAGCTCACTTTTTCATTTATTTCACTATTTTCACCTTGTCACCCTCTTTAACTTTAGATGGGTTGACAACTATCTCACTTCCTACTGGAAGATCAACTATCTCATATTTATTAGCTGTCTTTATACCTATCTGCACAGATCTTTTCTTTACCCTTCCATTTTCAATCTGATAAACATAATAGCTGTTGTCCTCATTTATTACTGAGAAACTATCAACCATCTTGGCTTTTTGATCAACTACTCCATTCACCTCTATTACAGTTAAAAAACCAGGATTAAGACCCGTTGAATCTTGAAGTTTTATCTCCAAATCTATAACTTTATTTCTTTCCGAATCATCTCTTGCAACCTTTGAAACTTTAGATATTATACCCTCGTATAGCTTTCCATCTCCTTTAGATAGATCTTTTACAATTGCTTTTGAACCCTCCACCAATGACAAAATTAAACTAGCTGGTGCTTCTGATACAATTTTGTAGTCACCCTCTTTTGAAATAGAGTATATCTTTTGTCCATCATTGATAATAGCTCCATTTTGAACTACTAATTCTGTAATTATACCGTCTTTAGGGGCTCTCACATCTTTTTCTACGAATCCAAATTTTTTCTCTAACTCTATTTTCTTCTCTTTCAGCTGATTATATTTTTGATTTTCAATCTCTTTTCTAGCATCTAAATCTTGAAACCTCGATATCTCTCTGTTTGCTATCGCTTCGGATTTTGCAACTTCCAAAGAGCTTATGGCGTCTGCTCTTAAAAGTTCTCTATTTACATCAGCTTGTTTTTTAGATACTTCAGCTTCATATTTAGCATTTTTAGCTTGTCGCTTTATCGAGTCTGCAATAGCTTCTTGAGAATTTAATTGAATATCCATCTCTTGCAAAGATTTTTCTATCTCTTTTTTAGCTTCATTTGTGAAACTGAGTATAACATCACCCTCTTTTACTCGGCTTCCAACTGTCGCCTCGATTTTTTCTATTACAACAGGAACCTCAGCATAAATAGATGTTACCGATAAATCTTGTGGAACAACAACACCTTCAATTTGAATCTTACCAGACTCTCCTCCCTCTGTTATCGTTGTAACTCTCACAGCTTGATCTACATCTATCTCTTTATTTCTAGAAAAAAACAATCCAGCAACTACTATTAATCCACCAATCGCAATTATCTTCTTTTTATCCATTTTTTCCACCCTTATTTTAAAAGATTTTCATAGTTTCTGTTCGCTAGTATCAATGATTTTTGTAAAGAATAACTCTCCTCTTCAGCTCCTCGTAATCTTCTAACACTCTCTAGGTAATCAAGAGAGCTAATTAATCCATTAGTAAATCTTATATTTTGTATTCTGATATTTTCATTTAAAATATCAACTCTCTCTTTCGCTATCTTTACCTCTTCATTCAAAAGAGCTATCTCTCTATATCTATCATTCAAATCTATCTTTAGAGTTTGAAGAGTATCTTTTTGTTGCATCTCTCTTAATTCCAAAGATGTTTTTTTACTTTTTATTTCATCGATTGTTGCACCCCATTGAAATAGGTTTATACTATCATTTAGACCGATTTCACACTTATCTTCTCCTGAACTATTAGCACTACCATCAGTGCTATCACTATCTATATTATAACTAGGAGTTATAGTTACAGTTGGTAGAAATTCAGCTTTTGCATTTTTCACATCTAATCTAGCTTTTTCTATTTCTAACTCTGTTTTTTTTACAATACTACTACTCTTGGATAATCTCTCTCTATCCCCATCTATATTTTTATCAGCAAATATTTTTTCATACTCAGTTACTTCAATCTCTCCATCAAATCCGATAAGTTGTGCTAATTTTTCTTTATTGGATTTCATCTCATTTTTAAATCTTAAAGTTTGAGCATCTATACTTTTTATATCTGCTTTTATCTCCAAAAGTTCATTCTTGCTTATCATCTTCCCCTTAGAAAAAAGTATATCTAATCGCTTCTCTTGGTTTTTTAATGATTTTTTTGTAGCATCTGTAATCTTAAGCTGTTTTTGTAAATTCAATATTTGAAAATAAAATTCTGTAGCTCTAATCTCTTCTTCTTGCTCTGTTATAGTTATATCTCTAACTGCTATATTTGAATCTATTTTTCTAGCTTTATAGTTATTTACCCTTCTTCCACCAGAGTATATTGTAACTGGTGCACTTATCTGCTGAGGCTTCAATACATCTAAACCCTTATTATCATTAGATAATAGATCGTTAGTAAGAGTTAAATCTACAGTTGGAAAAAGACCTTTAAAAGCTTTCTTCTCCTCAATTTTCACAATATCCATATTTTTTTTTGCAACTTTGATATTATAGTTATTTTTTTTAACCTCTTCTAAAACTTGATTTA
>JBOFTG010000103.1:0-1570 GCA_051651945.1 Fusobacteriaceae bacterium
TAAGAGTAGTATTTGAAAGTGAAGATATAGACAGGACAAGAGAGGAAATCTCAAAAATATTTTATGATTTTGGAGCAACTGGTCTAAAAATAGATGAGCCGTTAGAGAATCTTAATCCCTTAGATTATTATAGAGATGCAAAAGAGTTTTATGAAGTAGATAATGCTGTATCAGCATATTTTCCTGAAAATTTTTATGCTACAAAGAGAAATGATGCTATAAAAGAGAAGTTAAAAGAGATTTTTGAAGAGAGAGAGGATATGATATATACTGTGGATATATACTCTTTTGAAGAGGAAGATTATTCTAACTCTTGGAAAAATTATCTTTACCCTGAGAAAGTAAGTGAAAAATTTGTAATAAAACCTACATGGAGAGAGTACGAGCCAGATGAGGGAGAGATGGTTATAGAGTTAGATCCAGGAAGAGCTTTTGGAACGGGTTCTCATCCAACTACATCACTTTGCCTAAAAATTATGGAGGAGCAAAACCTCAATGGAGCGACAGTTTTGGATGTTGGAACGGGTTCTGGAATACTGATGGTAGCAGGTGCAAAGTTAGGAGCTAAAAGAGTAGTAGGGGTAGATATTGATGAACTTGCAGTTGAAGTTGCCCATGAAAATCTTATTTTAAATGATGTTACAGAAGAGAAATTTGAAGTTCATAAGGGTGACCTAATCACAACTTTAAAGGATGAAAAATTTGATGTAGTTGTAGCAAATATATTAGCTGATGTATTGTTGATATTGATGCAAGATATCTCGTATGTTGCTAAAAAAGGTGGAATAATAATACTGTCTGGAATCGTAGATGAAAAAGAAAATCTTGTTAAAAATGAGATAGAGAGATTAGGATATGAAATTTTAGAGATTAAATCTGATAAAGAGTGGAGAGGTATGCTTGTTCAAGCATAGTTTGATGGAGGAAAAATGAGAGAGATTACAGTTGCAATAGATGGACCTGCTGGAAGTGGGAAAAGTACAATTGCTAAAATTTTAGCAGAGAAATATAATATGATATACCTTGATACAGGTGCTATGTACAGAATGGTTTCACTTTATTCTTTGAGAAATAATCTTAATTTAAATAATCTTACCTCAGTAGAGGAGGCTCTTAAAAAAGTGGAATTAGATATAAGAGATAATAGTTTCTATCTTAATGGTGAAGATGTATCAGATGAGATAAGAACACCAAAAGTTACAGCTATTGTATCAAAGGTTGCAGCAATAAAAGCTGTAAGAGAAAAGCTTGTTGAACTTCAGAGAGATATCTC
Organism: Fusobacteriaceae bacterium; assembly: GCA_051651945.1. Taxonomy (GTDB): domain Bacteria; phylum Fusobacteriota; class Fusobacteriia; order Fusobacteriales; family Fusobacteriaceae; genus JAGNZR01. The sequence continues at coordinate 1,274 of JBOFTG010000103.1, forward strand.
TAAGGGAAGAAGAGCGATACTTGATGGAAGAGATATAGGAACTGTCGTATTTCCGAAAGCTAATCTAAAAATATTTTTAATAGCTTCTTCTGAAGAGAGAGCAAAGAGAAGAGTTAAAGATTACGAGAGCAAAGGTATAGCGGGAGAGAGTTATGAAGAGGTTCTGTCAGCTATAAAATTAAGAGACCATCTAGATTCTACAAGAGTTGAGAGTCCTCTTAAAAAAGCTGAAGATGCAATAGAGGTAGATTCGAGTTACATGAATATCATAGAAGTTTGTGATGTTATATCATCCCA
>JBOFTG010000104.1:0-2602 GCA_051651945.1 Fusobacteriaceae bacterium
GTATCTTTTGGAAGTTTTTCTGCAAATTCAGTATAATATTTTCTATCTGCCATTCTTCCATCGCAACCTGCCATAACTATGAATCTTTTTATAGCTCCAGATTTCACAGCTTCTACTACTTTATCAGCTAATTGTAAAACTTGGTTATGAGCAAACCCTCCCATAACTTCTCCTGTTTCAATCTCTATAGGTGGTTTACATTTTTTAGCCATCTCGATTATTGAAGAAAAATCTTTATGTCCATGTTCATCACTTTCGATATGTGGGCAACCCGTCATACCTGCTGAATTTGTCGTAAATACTTTTCCAATAAACTCCTGTTTTGAAGCTCCCTCACGGAATGGGTGTGGAACTATACAGTTACTTGAAAAGAGTACAGGTCCATTGAATGTTGCAAACTCCTTTTCTTGATGCCACCATGAACCACCATAGTTTCCATGGAAATGTGTATATTTTTTAAATGCTGGATAGTAGTTAGCTGGCAGCATCTCTGAGTGAGTATATATATCTATTCCTGTTCCCTCTGTCTGCTTTAGTAACATCTCCATATCATGAAGATCATGACCAGATATCAATATTCCAGGATTTTTTCCAACTCCAATATTAGTGCTTCCCATAACTGGGTGACCAAAAGTTTCTGTATTAGCTTTATCTAAAAGTGCCATAACTTTTACCCCATGAGCTCCAGTATCTAAAACTAACTGGATAAGCTCTGGTACAGTTATATTTGGATTTTCAATATCCATTAAAGCTTTTTCCATAAAAGCAACTGTATCTTCATCATGAAAATTTAAGTTAGCAGCATGTTCACCATATGCAGCTATACCTTTTAATCCATAAACTATAGTCTCTGTTAAAGAACGAAGATCTACATTTTCATGTCTCAATACTCCGATATTTGAAACTGTCTCACATGGTTGGAAAAGATGTGCATAATAACCTTCTATCTCTATGTTATTTTTCATACACTCCTCATAAAGTTCATCTCTCAACTTTTCACCATCAACTACCATCTTCTGAAGTTTTTTCTCATCAAAATTCGCATTAGTGATTGTTGTAAAAAGAGAATTAAGGATAAAATAATCTATCTTACTATCTTTTTTTCCTATTTTACGGAGTTTGTGACTACAAAGTGCAACACCTTTTGTTAGATATACTAAAAGATCTTGATACTTGGCTTCATCTGGAAGTTTTCCACATACACCTCTCACTGTACATCCACTATTTTTAGCTGTTTCCTGACATTGGTAACAAAACATACTCATAAATTTTTTCCTCCTCAATTCAAATCATTTTTTTATTTCACACCATGCTCCATCTCGTTATACATATAAATAGATGATTTTCCTTTTTATTTTACCGGTTTATATTTTTTTCAAAAGGAAAACTATACCTAGTATCGTAAAGTTTATAAGAGTTTTTACAAAATTAATATTGGGAGGGAGTTATGTTAAGGGATGTAGTTGAAAAAGTCGGGTGTATAGGAGTTGTCAAAAAAGATTATCTGAAAAGTAGCGTGATTAGATATTTTCTTATGTCTTCTCTTGCTGGAATCTATGTTGGTCTTGGGATACTTCTGATTTTTACAGTTGGAGGAATCGCATCTCCAGTCGTTGGAGCTTTTGGAGTTAGGATACTTATGGGTGTATCTTTTGGAGTGGCACTAAGCCTTGTTGTTATGGCTGGAAGTGAACTTTTCACAGGAAACAATCTAGTTATGACAATTGCATCTCTTCAGAAAAAAGTGAGCTGGGCTGAGACTCTATACTTATGGGTTGTCTGCTATCTTGGAAATTTATTTGGTTCATTTTTAGTTTCATACCTATATTATCTAACTGGACTTACAAAACATTTTGCTCCTGGAGCTGGGGATGTTCTTAAATTTTTCGAAGTTGTCGGTGGTGTCAAAGCTGGTCCATCATTTACAGAGCTTTTCTTTAGAGGAGTTCTATGTAACCTCCTAGTGTGTCTTGCAGTTTGGTGCTCTCTTAAGATGACATCGGAATCTGGAAAACTAATTATGATCTGGTGGTGCCTATTTACATTTATAACTGTTGGTTTAGAGCATAGTATAGCTAATATGACAATCTATGGAACTTTAATTTTTCATGACCCATCATTTATAGGACCTATGTTTAAAAACCTTATACCTGTAACTCTTGGAAATACAGTTGGAGGGATGGCACTCGGAGCAGTTTACTATTTCTCATCAAACAAAAAATTATCTTAAAAATGGAGGAAGTATGAAAAAAACAGTTACAAAAGAGCAATTCAACGAGATTTTGAAATCTCTCTCAGAGGAGTATGATATCTATGCTCCAGTTACCTCTCCCTTAAAAGGAACTTTTTCAGATACAGATCTTGTAAAATATGAGAAGATTGAAAAAGTTGAAGAGATAAATCTAAAAGACAAATCACAATTCTCGGCCAAGGAGATTATTCTTCCTATAACTCAGAGATTATTTTATTTTACTGAAAAAGAGTTTATAAAACCTGATGGTCGTCAGAAAAAAGCACTTATCATACTTAGAAGTTGTGATCTTCATGCAGTTGATAGAGTCGATAATATCTATCTAAACAATAAGTTTTCAGATCCCTATTA
>JBOFTG010000105.1:0-2735 GCA_051651945.1 Fusobacteriaceae bacterium
AATTGATTATATAGGATATGAAGAAATTAAGACTGAATTTTGCAGAAGAGGTTTGCCTAAATATACACAGGAACAGATAGAGGAGATAAGAAAATATATATGGAGAAATCATGATAACTATGATGTTCCTAAGCTCATAGACTATCTTAAAGAAAGGGGAGTGATATAAGTGGCTAAAACAAAAGAAGATTTTAAACTAGAAATGGAGAAGCTTAAAGATGGCATAGAGGATAAGATTATGAATTTACTTCAGAACTCTGAAGAGTTAATGAATTTCATAAGCTTCAGAAACAAATATTTTTACCAGTATAGCATTAACAATACACTTCTGATATATGATCAGAAACCTAATGCAACTTTTGTAGCAGGGTTTCATAAGTGGCAGGAGTTAGGATATAGAATCAAGAAGGGCGAAAAGGGAATCTTTATCTTGGTACCTCTCATAAGAAAATCGAAAGAAGATCAGGAAAAAAGCTTAATTTACGGATTTAAGAAAGTTACTGTATTTGATATCTCTCAGACAGAAGCAACAGAGAATGTAGTAGAGCCTCCAGAAATCAATGTCTCTCTCAAGGATACAACAGAAACTTTCTATGATCCCAAGAAACTATACAGAGATTTTAAGAAAATCATTGGACAGTACGGAGTAGTAGAAGAAGTGAAAGAGTGAGATTGTTATGGGAAAACAGATGGAAAAACAATGTGGATTAAAAAGTCTTGTAATTTTCTAGATATGATAAGTACATTGGTACATGAGTTCACTCACCTATATAATCATTTCAAGGATAACAGAAAAGAACTAAAAAAAAATCAAAAAGAAACTGAAGCAGAGTTAGGAGTCGCAATAGTCGGCTCCTATTTTAATTTAGACATATCAGGGCAGTATAACTACTTATGGATGTATAAGGAAAACAGAGATCTTCAGAAAGCTTTTGATGTAGCTTTGGAAACTGTAGAACTTCTTCTTTATGGATCTGAAGACAAGAAAGGACTTATCAAGATAGGAGCAAGAAAATGACTATAATCAGAAGAACTATGCTAACCACAGTAGAGATTGAAATCTACAGAGATAAGGACATATGGGAGGTCTCTTTGATTGCCTATGGGGAATGGATTATAGAGAGATTCCAAAATCCACAAGAGTGTATTGGATATATAGAAAGCTATATTCTAGTTACAGAAGAAGAAAAAGAAACTATAAAGAACTTGGAGGAATGAGATGGATTTTGACTTTGAACTTAATTTGAGAACTAGGGATAAGAAAGTTTTATTAACAGCAGGAATAAAAGAAAAGCTTGATTTGAGAGTGTTATTTTCCATTGTGTCGTTACTGAAAGAAAGAGAAATAGAGAAAGGATCTGATATAGAAGAATTTCAAGAGTTTCAGATATTGGGAGATAAGATGGAGAATAAGCATTCTAGAACATTGATAGTTCTTCCATGTCAAATAGAATCAGCAGTTATATATGCTTCTATTGAGGAAGCTGATGGAGAAAAATACTGGGTCATAATGTATGAAGATGAATTTGAGGAGGTAGTAAGATGGAATATATGTGCATAAATTGTGGTCAAGAGGTAAGGGATAAATATGAATTTGAAATCCATAGATATATGTGTGATAGTTGCTATAGCTTCTATATAAGTGAGAATCCAGAGGAGGTTGAGGAATATTGAGAAATTATCTGATAACTGAAGAGATGGCTAAAGAATATGGGATTCCAATGAAAGAGCTAAGCAGAGTGTTCAGCTACAATACCTTTGAAGATATGGAAAATTGTCTAGAGGAGTTAGGTTACGAAAGGGTCACAAAATCTAAGATGGATAGATTACAGGAGATAATTACTTTCAAGTATGAAGATGATATTCTGCAACGGATGATTTCATATCTAGAGTACAGAGGAGTGTTAAGACGTTAAGAGGAGGAATAAGAATGGAAAAAAATATACAGGAACTTATGAAAGCTCTACAAGAGCCTTTTACAGAAGATGAGTTGGAATTTAGAGTAGGAGCAACAAATGTTGATAAGACAAAAGGATTAGCTTTGGCTTATGTACAGGCTAGATGTATTCAAAATAGATTAGATCAAGTGTTAGGTATGGAGAACTGGAAGGTGTCGTATAGACCAATCGAGGGAGGATTCATTTGTAGTCTTGAACTAAGATTAAATGGGGAATGGATTTCAAGAGAGGATGGAGCAAATAATACAGAGTTTGAACCGATAAAAGGAGGAATATCTAGTGCCTTCAAAAGAGTAGCTTCAGTATGGGGGATAGGAAGATACCTCTATGAAGTAGAGAGTAAGTGGTATCCTATAGAAAAACAAGGAAAAGGATATGGATTCACCACTACTCCAAAGCTCAAAGAAACTAAGAGTAGAACTGTTGAAATTAAAGAAGAATCAATTTCTCCACCTCAATCTAAGTTGGATAGAGCAAAGTCAATAGCTATAGACTTTGGGAAGTACAAGGGGAAAACTCTAGGTGAAGTCTATCAACAGGATTCTAAATACCTCTCGTACATCATAGATAAGGGAAAAGATGAGAATATGAAAAATGCTTGTAGGTATTTACTTGAAAAATCTGCATAGAAAATATTTAAGAGCTGATAATACTTTCACAGTCAATCAGCTCTTTTTATTTTTAGAGATATTTTGCATATAAAAATTTATTTAAAATTTACATAACGGGATATAAATACATGAAATTTAAAGTATATAGTAATTATGAATCTTAAAT
>JBOFTG010000106.1:0-7304 GCA_051651945.1 Fusobacteriaceae bacterium
GGAATAAACTTCAAAGCTGCTGAATTGAGACAATATCTTTTACCTGTAGGAGCTGGTCCATCATTAAAAACATGACCTAAGTGTGAATCTCCATATCTACTTCTCACCTCTGTTCTTGGCCAGATTAATTTATAATCTCTTTTTAGAATAACATTTTCCTCTACTAAAGGCTTTGTAAAACTTGGCCAACCAGTACCTGACTCATATTTATCTAAAGATGAAAATAGTGGTTCTCCCGAAATGATATCCACATATATTCCCATCTTCTTATTATCATTATATTCATTTTGAAATGGAGGTTCTGTTCCCTCTTGTTGAGTTACTTTATACTGAATAGATGTGAGAGTTTTCTTAAGTTCATCTTGGGATGGTTTTTTAAAATTCTTCCAGTTTCCGGCTAATAAGATAGTTCCCATAATTAATAGCATACCTCCTATAATTTTAATTCTCACAACAGACTCCTTATTTGGATTCTTTTCTCCAAATTTTTTCTAAAAATTGGTTTCTTCCAGAACCATTACGATAATATTTATACCTTATTGGATTTTTCTTATAATAGTCTTGATGATACTCTTCTGCATCATAAAAATTTTTATAAGGTATTAACTTTACAGCAATATTTTGAAATTTTCCTTCATTTTTTATTTTTTCTAAACTCTCTTTGGCAACTCTCTCTTCCTCTAGAGTCTGATAAAAAATAGCAGGTGAATATTGATAACCTCTATCTACAAATTGTCCATCTCCATCTGTCGGATCAATTGTTTTTAGAAAAAGATTAACCAACTCAAAATAACTTATTTTTTGATCATCATAGTTTACTTTTATACTTTCAATATGCCCTGTTTTTCCAGATGATACATCCTTATATTTTGGATTTATGACATCTCCTCCAGAATAACCCGATACTACATCTATGACGCCTACCACCTTTTCCATGTCAGCTTCTGTGCACCAGAAACATCCTCCTGCCAAATATGCACTCTTTTCAGCTCCAAAAGATATATCAGATAAAAAAATTACACTTCCCAATACCAAAAATTTTTTATCTATTTTAATAACACTCACCTCACTTCTTAAGTTTAACCTCAAAAAAACTTGAAATCAAATGTTATCTTATTTAAGTATAAAAAAAAAGCCCGGAAAACCGGGCTTTTAAAATTCAATTAGATTGATTTTATGTTAGTTGCTACAAGACCTTTAGGACCAGTTGTAACTTCAAAAGTTACTTCTTCTCCTTCAGTTAATTTCTTGAATCCGTCTTTTTGGATTTCAGAGAAGTGAGCGAATACGTCTTTCCCGTCCTCACCTGTAATAAATCCAAATCCTTTTTCTTCGTTGAACCATTTAACTGTACCTTTCATTGTGTACCTCCATATTATTTTTATTATGATTAAATCTCAAATCTAATATTATACAAAGATACCCGAAGGTACTGTAAACATTAAAACCTAATTTGTAATTCCTCATCACATATATTATTATACACTACTTTTCATTTTTTGTACAGGATTTTATTTGTACATTGAATAAAAATTTTTATTTCTTTTATTTTTAGAGGATTTCCAAGGGAAAAACTGTAAAATATTTTATGAAATTACTCGAATAAAATTATGGAGGCACACTATGGACAACATTATTTTTGCATTTTTACTTACACTTTTTGCCGGACTCTCGACCGGTATCGGAAGTTGTCTTGCTTTTTTTCATAAAAAAGCAAATACAAAATTTTTAGCTATCTCTCTTGGATTTTCTGCCGGAGTTATGGTCTATGTTTCTTTTGTTGAGATATTTCCAAAAGCTAGAGATATTTTAGTAAAGAGTATGGGAATAAGAAATGGAAACTATATAGCTGTACTCTCTCTTTTTGGAGGTATGCTTTTTATAACTCTGATAGATAAATTTGTACCCTCTTTTGAAAATCCACACGAACCTAAAGATGTTATAGATATGTCTTCAGATGAAGATATCGCTAATAACAATAGAAAAAAAGCTCTTTTAAAAATGGGAACACTTTCTGCTGTAGCTATAGGAGTTCATAACTTTCCAGAAGGACTTGCTACATTTCTTTCAGCTGTTGAAAATCCTAAACTTGGTATACCCATAGCTTTTGCTATAGCTATACATAATATACCCGAAGGTATCGCTGTTGCTGTACCGATATATTTCGCAACAGAGAGTAGAAAGAAAGCTTTTAAACTCTCTCTTCTTTCGGGTCTTTCTGAACCTGTTGGAGCTGTTATAGGTTATCTGGTTCTTATGCCATTTATGAGTCCACTGCTATTTGGAATAATTTTTGCAGGAGTAGCTGGTATTATGATTTTTATATCTATGGATCAACTTCTTCCAACTGCTGAAAAGTACGGAGAGCATCATCTTTCAATTTATGGTTTTGTTTCAGGAATGATCATCATGGCTCTTAGCCTTCTTTTATTTCTATAAAAATTCCCCCATCGTTTGTGACTGTGGGGGAATTTTTCTTTTCTCTCTTTACATGTCTCTTGTTACAACAATATCTACACCTATCTCAAAAATATTTTTCAATATTATATCTCCCATCTTAACTGGAGATTTTAATTTTATATCTTTAAGAAGATTCATACACTCAAATATTTTTTCTTTAGGAATAGCTCTTGAAGTTTTCACAGGAATTCTATTATGAATACCGCCCTTTATAATTACAGTTGACGTAACCACTCTCTTTGGAGCTATAAGTTCCTCTTTTCCATAGATTTCTCCACGTGGACAGCTATTTCCTGTTACTTTATAACCATTCTCCACATCTACTTCCATATGACATCCTATTGGACAAACTATACATATCATCTCTACCATTATTTAACCTCCTCAAGAGAGATTGTTATATCTCCTTTTATCATTTTTATGATTTTTTCAGGAATAATTATCTTCTCCATCTCTCCAGGTGCTAGATGTTTTCTAGAAAAACCGATAATTTCATTTTCTCCATCTCTTACTGTTATTCTCTTATTTTTATAGATATTATTTACTCTCATAAAAACTGTAAGATTTCCCTCGGCTTGATCAAGATTTATGAGTTGTGGCACAGTATAAGTTATCCCTTTTCCATTAGAAACATATGATATTTTACCCTCTATACTATTTTGTTTCAAAGTGTAGTCTGCTGCATTTTTTCCTGCACGCTCTCCTTCAGCACTCACAAAATCTACTAGATCGTGAACATGAACAACATTTCCACATGCAAAGATACCAGGAATAGATGTTTCCATAGTTTCATTAACTAACGGTCCACTAGTTCTTCTATCAAGTTTAACTCCTAACTGTTTTGAAAGTTCATTTTCAGGAATAAGTCCAACAGATAGAAGTAAAGTATCGCAATCATAAGTTCTCTCAGTTCCTTTTATAACTCTTCTGTTTTCGTCTACTTTTGCAATTGTTACCTTTTCTAATCTTCCATCTCCTTTAACGTTTGTAACTGTATGTGATAGAAGAAGCGGTATATTAAAATCATCTAAACATTGAACAATATTTCTAGTAAGTCCTCCCGAAAAAGGTTGAAGTTCAACTACCGCTTTTACTCTTGCTCCCTCTAAAGTCATTCTTCTTGCCATAATAAGACCGATATCTCCGGACCCCAATATAACGACTTTTTTTCCAACCATATACCCTTCCATATTTATATATCTTTGTGCTGCACCAGCTGTAAAAATTCCAGATGGTCTATCTCCAGGAATCGCTATTGCTCCCCTTGTTCTCTCACGGCATCCCATAGCAAGAATTATAGCTTTAGCTCCAATCTCCTCATACCCTTTTTCAGGACTGATTACAGATATTTTTTTTGTCTCATCAATATTAAGAACCATTGTTTCTAACATTACATCGATACCTAACTCTTTAACCATATCTATATATTTTTGAGCATATTCAGGACCTGTAAGCTCCTCTTTAAATCTATGAAGTCCAAATCCATTGTGGATACATTGTTGAAGAATTCCACCAAGTTCCTTATCACGTTCTATTATTAAGATTTTCTCTACACCCTTTTCATATGCTGATTTTGCTGCTGCAAGCCCAGCTGGTCCTCCCCCTATAACAACTATATCATATTCCATAAATTACCCCTTATCCCTTAGTCTCTTCTATCAATATATATGAATCTCTCTTATCAAGCATTACCTCTTCTAGAGGAATTTTCAGCTCTCTAGCAACAATCTCTTGTACTCTAGGTCCACAAAAACCACCCTGACATCTTCCCATTCCAGGTCTACATCTTCTCTTTACAGCATCTAATGTTGTGGCATTAACAGGTCTATGAATAGCATCAACTATCTCGCCTTCAGTTATCATCTCACATCTACAGATTATTCTTCCATAAGCTGGATCTTTTTTTATAATTTCAGCTTTTTCTACTGAAGTTAAATTCATAAATATCTTGTGTTCTCTTGGAAGTATAAAATTATTTTTTTTCTCTAAAACTACACCAGCATTATAAATCATCTCAACTACAGCAAGAGATATAGCTGGAGCTGCACTTAATCCTGGTGATTTTATTCCAGCTATATCGAAGAAACCTTTAACATCCGACTCCTCAATTATAAAATCATGTCGATCTGATTCAGCTCTCATTCCGGAAAAATTTCTAATAGATTCTCTAAAATCGATATTTTTTATAGAGTGACTTCCTTTTACTCTTATAAATTCAAGTTGCTCAGCTGTCGTAGAGAGATTATCTCTCTCTCCTATTCCTTGAGAATCTGGTCCTACAAGTAGATTTCCATGGGTAGTTGGAGTTACTAAAACTCCTTTTCCAAACTCATTAGGACATTGAAAAACTGTTTGATTAACTCTTGCTCCTTGAGATTTATCAAGTACATAGTACTGTCCTCTTCTTGGTTCTATCTTATAGCTCGGTGTGGCTATCATGTTGTGAATAATATCTGTATGAACCCCTGCACAATTTATTATATTTTTACTCTTAAAAATTCCGTTATCGGTAAGAATTTCAAAGCTACCATCTATTTTGCCCATAGATATTACCTCTGTATTAAGAAAAAGTTCTACACCATTTTCTACAGCATTATCCATAAGAGCTGCTGTAAACTCCCAAGGAGATATTATTCCAGCTGTAGGAGCATAAAGAGCTGCGATAACTTCATCGGATACATTTGGTTCTATCTTTTTAACTTCATCTTTTAAAAGAATTTTCATTCCGGGAACTTTATTTTTCTCGCCTCTCTCAAGCAACATCTCCAAATGTTTTCTCTCTTTTTCATTAAAAGCTAACACCAAAGATCCATTTCTTTTAAAATCAACATGAAGTTCTTTACAAAGTTCTTCATACATAGCGTTTCCAGATATATTATATTTTGCCATAAGTGTTTCTGGCTCCGGATCATACCCAGCATGTATAATAGCACTATTTGCTTTTGTCGTCCCATTAGCCATATCTGTGTCTCTATCTAATACTGCAATTTTTAAATTATATCTTGAAAGCTCTCTAGCTATACCGCTACCTATTATTCCTGCACCCACAATTAAAATGTCATACATCTTATCCTCCTTCATTACTCTTCGTCAAGCGTCCATTTCAAAGATCTTTTAACTGCTTTTTTCCATTCTCCATGCTTCTTTTTTTGATCCTCTTCACTCATCATTGGATTAAATTTTTTATCAACAGACCAATTTTTTCTTATATCATCTTTATTTTCCCAGAACCCTACTGCAAGCCCAGCAAGATACGCAGCCCCCAAAGCTGTAGTTTCAACTATTGCAGGTCTTGCAACTTCTGTTCCTATTATATCTGATTGAAACTGCATTAAAAAATTATTTGCAGAAGCTCCACCATCAACTTTTAAAGATGAGAGCTTTATTCCAGAATCTTCTTCCATAGCAGAAAGAACATCTTTTGTCTGATAAGCTATAGATTCAAGAGTTGCTCTAATTATATGATTTTTATTACTTCCACGAGTCAATCCCACAATTGTTCCTCTAGCATACATATCCCAATGAGGCGTTCCTAGTCCAACAAAAGCTGGTACAAAATAGACCCCTCCATTGTCTTTTACTTGAGAGGCAAAATACTCACTCTCTTTAGAGTCGTTTATAAGTTTCATCTCATCACGAAGCCATTGAACAGCAGCCCCAGCAACAAATATACTACCCTCTAGAGCATATTTGATTTTTCCATCTATACCAATTGCAATAGTTGTAAGAAGACCATTTTGGCTAGATATCATCTTTTCTCCTGTGTTCATAAGCATAAAACAACCTGTACCATATGTGTTTTTAGCTTCTCCCTTTTTGAAACAAGCCTGTCCAAAAAGAGCAGATTGCTGATCCCCTGCAACTCCAGCAATTGGAACACGATGCCCTCCTTTTCCACCTAGATTAACATATCCAAAAGTTCCACTAGAATCCTTAACCTCCGGAAGCATAGATTTTGGAATATTTAACTCTTCTAACATCTTATCATCCCATCTAAGATCTTTAATATTGTATATCATAGTTCTCGAAGCATTTGTATAATCAGTAGCATGAACTCTTCCATTTGTAAGTTTCCAGATAATCCAAGTATCTATCGTTCCAAAAAGAAGTTCTCCAGCTTCGGCTCTCTCTCTTGCTCCCGCAACATTGTTTAATATCCATTTTATCTTAGTTCCTGAAAAATACGCATCAATCACTAATCCAGTATTTTCTCTCACATAATCTTGTAAACCTTTTGCTTTTAAATTATCACATATATCGGCTGTTCTTCTACACTGCCAAACAATCGCATTATATACTGGTTTTCCTGTGTTTTTATCCCAAACAACAGTTGTCTCTCTCTGATTTGTTATTCCTATACCTATTACATCATGAGTTGATATTCCTGTTTGAGCTATGACTTCCGCCATAACTCCACTTTGACTAGCCCATATCTCCATAGGATCATGCTCTACCCACCCCTCCTTTGGATAAATCTGTGTAAACTCTCTCTGAGCTGTTCCTACTATATTTTGGTTTTCATCAAAAATTATAGCTCTTGAACTTGTCGTACCTTGATCTAGTGCTATTATATATTTCATATCTCTCTCCTTAAAATCTTTTTGTTAATATCCAATTTATCGTATATTAAGAATTTCTTTCAATTCTTTAGCTTTGCTTCTACTTACAGGGATACTTATCTCTTTTTTTTCAACTTTTATTATAAAACTTCCGTTAAACCATGGCTCTATCTCCCTTATATGGTTTATGTTAACTATATATGATCTGTGAGATCTGAAAAACATTTCATCTGAAAGTATCTCTTCTAAATGGGATATTTTTAATTTCGATGTGTATGACTTCTC